>NZ_JABKCA010000090.1 GCF_013166655.1 Lentimicrobium sp. L6 | reverse complement strand
AGCCATAATGCCTTATTCTGGTAAATCCTGGCGGTAATATATGTTGACAAAACAAGCGTAAAAAGTCTTCTCCTTTCGGGGATGATATTTGTTTTTGATAGTCTTTGTTATAATCGGTCCAAGTGAACACTACGTTTTTATGAAGTGATTTTATGTAATGGCAAATTCACCAAGCATGCAAAAGGCAAGAAGACAGATGTAAAAGATTCCAGATGGATTCAAAAATTACATTCTTTAGGCTTATTAACAAGCAGTTTTCTACCAGATGAGACTACAGAAACACTTAGGACTTATTGTCGACAAAGAATAAATCTAATTCATCAATCTTCAGCAGCTTCTCGTAAGATGCAGAAATATCTAAAATTTCTAAATTTCAGACTTGATGTGGTAGTTAAGGATGTTTGTGGTCTTACTGGCTTAAGAATAATAGAAGATATTTGTAAAGGAAATCTAGATCCTGCTTCATTAGCGGAGCATAGACATTATAATTGCAGAAAATCGAAAGAAGAGATTTCAAAAGCACTACATGGCAATAATCGAGAAGACTTCTTATTTGGATTAATGCAAGAATTTGAATCTTATCAGTTTTTTCAAAAACAAATAAAAGCATGTGACCGAAAGATTCAAAAATTTGTAAATACTGCACTTAAAAAAACTCCGAAGAAACTCAAGCTAAAAACAAATGATAAACCATATAAGCGTCTGAATAAAAATGCTGTTGATATTAAAAACTTTAATCAGGTAGCTTATCAATATTTTAATGGAGTAGATTTGTTAGCGATTGAAGGAGTTAGTCATGCAACAATATTGAGTTTGATGAGTGAAATAGGCCCAGATGGTTTCAGTAAATTTAAGACATCAAAAGAATTTGTTTCCTGGCTTAGGCTTGCTCCCAATAATAAAATATCAGGAGGGAAAGTCCTTTCTTCAAGAATCCCCAAAGGGAGTAATAGATTAAAAATAGCATTAAGACAAGCAGCCAATGCCATAGGAAATTTAAAAGATACTGATTTGTCAGATTTTTTCAGGAGGATAGCCTATAGAAAAGGGAGGCAAGCTGCAGTAAGTGCAACAGCACGTAAATTGGGAGTAATCATTTGGACAATGATTACAAAAAAAGTACCCTATAAGCCATCGAGGGAATATCTCTTTCTCGATCAAAAAAGAAAACTTGGTATAGTAAACCGTATTCAAAAACAAATCACTAAATTTGAGCTTTCAAAGGAAAACTTTGAATTTGTAACAGTCTAATTATCAATACTAATTTTTGACGTTAGTCAGAATTGCTTTCGGGTGTCCCATTGACGAAAACAAGAAAATAAGCATCAAATAATTCTCTCAGTAACTTTCCTAAATATTTTGAACAAAACGATATCGTTTCTCACAACATTTGTTTTTTCTACTCAAATTGTTCAAGAAGTTTTAATGTTTTACCTGAACATATAATAGTGAAAAAATATAGTGGTAGAGGTGATATGTAATCCCTAATGCCAACCCAATTTAAACAACTCCTGCTGATCCACTATTTTCCCAACAGGATATACATCTTTCTTGGGATCCATATATGGTGTTTTGGCATAAAACCACATGCATTGCATCCAATGGTTTTTGGCCAGCTCTGGATTTTCTTCTTTCCATGTATTAAACTCATCCATTAGCGAAGGGTTTTCAGCAATCATCTCTCTAGCCATTTTTTCCATCACATAGGTTTCGGCATATTCTTTTCGCTCCATAGAGGAATTGAAGAATCCCCAAGAAACCAAAGAATTATCAGCTTTAGGTTCGAGTAGATAAACGATAACTTTGAGTGCCCTTTGCCTCACAGGAATAACCATAGCTCCAGCTTCAAACTTCTGAGTGGCCTTTACATCTACCATATCGAAGGAGCGAAGATTTTGGTGGCTTTCAAAAGAAGAGTTCCCCCATTTCTGATTGCTAAACTTATAGGTTTCTATTTCCACATCCATAGCTTCTTTGCTGATCTTATACTCTATACCATGGTTTTTAATGATGTTTTGCACTTCTTCATATTCCACCGGAATAATATAAGCTATGGGTAGCTCCACTTGCTCTATGGGCTTTGGCTTCTCGAATAGTATTAAATCAAAAGTTATTGGCTCTTGGGAATACTGAAACCAATCTCCGCCCGTTAAATCACTCTTCACCACCTCATATTCCATCCCCAAGAAATCTACATAACTAGTATCATTATAATCCACGTCGTATTTAATGGTCAATTTCTGAATTCCTTTTTTGTAAGAACTCATCATGGCATCGGCATTTTTATTTAAAGACTTTAGCTTCTTATGGTGCTTATTCATGGTTTCCAAAGTGGAAATAATCATCTCTTTGGTGGCATAAACTCTAGGTTTATAGGGCTTAAGCATATGAGTTTCTATGAGTAAGCCAATTCGGTTTTGCAAAGCAGTATAGCCCTGAGAAATCATAGGTGTTCCAACACTTCTTACCAATCCACTTCTCGGGTCGTGCCAATTCATAAAGGTGACATAAGGGAAAATGGGGGCGCCTTTTTGTTTCATGGATTCAACCAAATATGGATTATAAACCTCCTCAGTAAATTCCGTTAATCCTTCATCCATATTACCAAAAGTCTCCATAGCATAAGTGGCTACATATTGATAATCGGCACCATCGGTGGTATGACAATCAATAAATAAATCAGGCAAGTATTCATTAAATATCTTTAGCCATGCCTTCATTTCTGGGCTATCGGCTTTCATATAATCGCGATTTAGATTCAGATTTAGGCTATTGGCTCTCCAACCCATTTCCTTTGGCCCATTTTGATTGATTCGATTATAAGGACTCATTCTCGCCAATCCATCCACATTAAATGATGGTATAAAGAGGATACTCACCTTGTTTAGAAGGTCTAAATTCTTTTGGTGAATCACCATATCGCGAAGCAATAGGAAAGTAGCATCGGTTCCATCGGGTTCTCCTGCATGAATTCCAGCTTGAATAAAAAGAATCAACCTGCCACTACTCTTAATATCCCTAGCAGTACTAAGGCCTTCCTTATCAATAATCAACAATGGAATAGCTCTGTTCTGAGGACTATAGCCCATTTCCTGATAGTTTATCATAGGACTTTCTTCGGCTAAAGCCTTTGAGAAAGCCATACACTCCTCGTAAGTAACAGTTTCTAAATAGTCTGATATTTCAAATTTGGTTTGCCAATCGGTACTTTGAGCCATTAAAGGCACTTGAAATAGGATAAAGAGGAAGAGGGCTAATAATCGCATGGTTTTTATTTTCAAAGTTATAAAGTTTTTAGAATTTCGTAGCTTCGCAGTCTAATTTAGTATGACAGCACCTTCTACCCATTAAACACACAATATGAGAATAATATATACCCTAGGTTTCCTATTTATTTTTTGGAGTCTCTCGGCACAAGATACCATTCAGATAATGCAGTACAATTTGCTCAATTACGGAAACTACTATGGCGATTGCACTACAAGTAACAATAATGTGAATAGCAAAAATGGCCACTTAAGAACCATCATTGACTATGTGAAACCAGATATTTTTACTGTGAATGAGCTATCAGATAATACTACTTATCATCAAATGATACTCGATCAGGTATTAAATACCGATGGTGTGGATTATTATAGAAAAGCGGTTTCCTTTAATGCGGCAGATAGCTATATCGTAAACATGTTATATTTCAATAAGAATAAATTGGCTCTATATTCTCAAGATGTGGTTTATTCTGCCATTAGAGATATAGATGTTTTTACACTTTATTATAAAGCAGCAGATTTAGGCATTACCCACGATACTGCTTTTATAACTTGCTTTGTAGCTCATTTAAAAGCTGGGAATTCAGACAGCGATGCCAGTAAAAGAGCAGGTATGGTGGCCTCAGCCATGACTTATATCCGAACTCACGATTTACCAGAGAATATGTTGTTTATGGGCGATTTAAATCTTTATACTAGTGAAGAACAAGCCTATACCAATTTAACCTATACCTATAATGGAATCCGGTATTTCTACGATCCCATTAATCAAGAAGGTAATTGGAATAATAATTATTCATACCGACACGTACACACTCAAAGCACTCATGGTAATAATTCCAATTGCTTTAGCTCTGGAGGATTAGACGATCGTTTTGATTTTATAATGTCTACAGCCTCACTATTGGAAGGGACCAATAAAATGAAACTCTTGACCGATACTTATCACCCCCTAGGAAACGATGGGGAGCATTTTAATGGTAGTATAACAGATTCTCCTACCAATACTTCTGCACCAATTAATGTGATTAATGCACTTTATGGAATGTCGGATCACCTACCTATTCTAGTGCAAATAGAAGTGGATGCTGTGCTTGGAACTCCAGAACAAGTTTCTAACATCAACTCCATCCAGCTCAGGTATATGAATGCTCAAAGTCTTCAATATACCATAGGTTTAGAACAGGCTCAAAAGCTAAAAATCCTCATTTACGATATCTTTGGAAGGCAAAAACTATCTTTTACAGACTCCTCCAATCAGGCTTTACTTTCGGGGATGGTGGATATTAGCAAGCTAAATCAAGGTTTTTACTTGTTTGTAGTCGTTGATGAAAATGGCAGAAAGTCAACCACCAAATTCATAAAAAAATAAGTATATTAGTCTTTTATAAGAAACTAGCTAATGAAGAAGATATATTTCATGCGTCATGGTAAGGCTGAAGATGGATATGGAAAGTCCGACTTTGAAAGAGAACTGGTAGATAAAGGCAGGAAGAAAACGGCTAAAGTTGCTCAGTTTTTGAAATCCAAATCGGTGAAACCAGAACGTGTTTTGGTAAGCATGTCACAACGAACAGTTGAAACTGCAGCACTTGTATGTAAACATTTAGATATACATAGTTCTTTGGTGACAGAAGAAAAAGGTTTGTACTTGGCTTCCACAAATTCCATTCTCGATGTGATATATTGTGTAAATGATGATGTGAACGAAATCATGATTTTAGGTCATAATCCTGGATTAAGCAGTATCGCCACTTATTTATGCAAAGATGAAATAGATTGGATGCCTACCTCTGCAGTGGTTGGTATTGAATTTAAAATCGACAGATGGAATGAAATCAATTCCAAGCCAGGCAAACTTTTGTTTTACACCAAACCATCTGATTTATAGATTTATAAAACCACACCCTTTGAATTTAACAGACATTAGACAACACCTTCATCAATATCCTGAGCTTTCTCATCAAGAATATGAAACCAGTAGATTTATAGAAAGCATCATGGTTCCACTGAATCCTGATCAGATAATTCACATTGGAGAATTTTCAAAAGTCTATGTTTTCGATTCTGGAAAACCTGGTTCAAGTATTATTTTTAGAGCCGATATGGATGCACTTCCCATACAAGAGCGAAACGAACTGTCTTATCAATCAGAAAATAAAGGCGTAGCACATCTTTGTGGGCATGATGGACATAGTACCATATTGATAGGATTTGCAAGGAGGATAGCAGAAAATAGACCGAGCCACGGAAAAGTAGCACTTCTCTTTCAGGCAGCAGAAGAAACAGGAATGGGAGCAAAAGAAGTCATGGAAAGTAAAGAATTCCTAGCTTTAAATGCCGACTATATTTTTGGATTGCACAATATTCCAGGTTATGCTTTGCACCAAGTTTTGCTAAAACCAGGAAGCTTTGCAGCAGCCAGCAAAGGAATGAAGCTAAAACTAAAAGGCAAAACTTGTCATGCCGCTGAGCCAGAAAAAGGAATCAATCCCGCTTTGGCCATGGCTGATATTACTCATCAACTTCACAAACTCATCCAACAAAAACAACTTTTTCAGAATTTAAGCCTTATCACCTTTATCTATTCCAGATTGGGAGAAATAGCATTTGGGACCTCCCCTGGTTTTGCCGAAATGGGCTTTACCTTGCGTGCCTTTGAGAATAAAGACATGGCCCTTTTAATTGAAAAAGCAGAGCACATCATCCAGAATATTTGCAAGAATCATGCTTTGGATTTTGAGATCGAATATTTAGAAGAATTCCCAGCTACTGTTAATGATGAAGAAGCCATCAATATTATTGAGCAAGCTGCTATCCACAAGAATTTAAGTATTTCCCATATTCCTGAATCCATGCGCTGGTCAGAAGATTTTGGCTACTATAATCAAAAAATTAGAGGAGGATTTTTTGGATTAGGATCTGGCGAAAACCATGCTGAGCTTCATCATCATAATTTCGACTTTCCCGATGACTTGATTGAGACCGGGGTAAGTTTGTTTGAGGAGATTTATAGAAGTGTTTTAGATAATACCAACTCCTAAGAAGCAAATAAACAAAGGTCACTGAGTGGAATTAAAGTGACATTAGATCTTATCAAAGAGGCTTCAACTTTGCTCAACGACCATTTCCAACCCTATTCAGCTATTATCCTAATCGAGCTTCAACGTTCATGTCTCCTTCATTTTTACTATATTTGTGCTATACATCAAAACCAAGTCAATGGCTGGAGGAGCAATGCAACATATGGTTTCTAGTTTTAAGAGAAATAGATCTCTTTTACGAGCTACTTCCTCAAAAAAGAAACGAATTCTTAGTACCGTGGGTAAGGCTGAGAGTAAAACGAAATCTTCTTTCAGTAAAACTATCCCTTCTAGAATAAGCTTTCTTCTAGAATCTAGGAAGGAAGGTCAAAAACACAAAATCGTGCTATTATTGATAATCTTCATTGTATTCTCTATAGTTTTGGCCATAACATTAAATGATAATTAGCTATTATAGCATCTCTACTAGGTAAACAAAATTCTCCTTTAGGATTCCTCCATGAATACTAATTATTGATTTTAGAATATCATTTTTGCACAGTATTGTCACAAGGATTAAACAGCCCAATCGCCCCAGCCTCGAATATAGTAATTGCCACTTTCTTCATGATATTGAACAGTCACATTAACTCTTCTACTATCACTTCCCCAGTGAGTGATTGGTGGTCCCGTTTCATTATTCCAACCTTCTTGTTCATGAAGCATGATAGTAGTGCCATCGTCCAACAGAATACCCAAGCGATATTCATTCCAATATAAGTTTGGAATACTTAAATCCATATTTACCGATTGCCCTGGAGCCAATACAGTTCCTGTGGGTAATATATTGCCTGTCCAATCTCCTATGGGTCCAGCATCAGCCTCACCAGCATTTCCATGAGGGCGCATCTCAACAATGGTTATCGAAACTTCAGAATTTTCATCATTTGCGAATTCCACATGTAGTATGCTATTTGTTACAACGGGTTCGTCTCCTTCATCTTTCTCACAACCCGACATAGAGCTCAAGAGTAAAAAGGCAGGAAGCATTAGTATTAAAAATATCTTTTTCATAGCTTTATCATTTATAAGTAAAGATAAAAAACCTTTAGTTGAGAAAGAGAGTCTAACTTCTTTCTGGTTTAATTGAATACATATTCGTGCAAAGTGAAGTTGTTTTTGAATTTCGTTTTGGTTTAGACTTTATTAATTGGCACTCACACTAACAAAACCTGTATATTGATTCTGTTTAACTTTTAAAGTGATAGAGTCAATGTCTTTATTACCTAAAATATATGGATAATAAAAATCATCCCAATATTCTTGAAGATGTAACATAGACACATAAAGGCTATCTGAAAAAACGCCCAATCTGAATTCACAGGCCTTGTTTTTTGGAATATTAATGTAATAATCTTGTGTTTCACTTGGAAATATGGCTTGACCTACACCCATGAGAGATTCTGACCATTCCTCATGATCAATACGAACTTCAATGGCTGTAATATACACATTTGATTCTGGGCTGCTGGTCACAAAAACGTGTGTTGTTTTTTGTTCAGGTTCGACCGCTACTTCTCTTTCATCTTTTTTACAAGCTGTAAATATCAGACCAAACAAAAGAGCCGAAAGCAACAGAGGATAAGTAAACGATTTCATAGGTGTGATATTTAATAAAGTGTAAAGATAATGGCTTTTAAGAATGATTATGCATCTATAATTGATTTTATATCTATAGCTCTTTCTTCATCAAAATCGAGCATAGCATTAATCATCATAAAATGGGTGAATTGATCTAAATCACTTACTTTTATTTCAGATTCCTCTACGATGCCTTCATCTAAAAGAAACTCTCTTTGCGTACCTAATAATAGCGGAGTACTTGGGGTAAGCCAGTTCTCATTTTTATCCCTAAAAATCAAATTACTATAGGTAGTATCTGTAATAAAACCATTTTTAACCATGATAATTTCGGAGGAGGATAAAAAGCCTGATTTGAGTTTATTAAATTGTTGACGGTCTTCGAATTTGTGATCATAAATTATCTGAGTATCTACAAGATGGAAAGAGTCAATCCTTCTTTCTTGATAATGCTCAAACTCAATTTTACTCACTTGCTCATCATACAAAACCCTACACTTTACTTTTCCCTTTCGTAACTCCTCAGGAATTTTCAAAACCTCCTCTAAATAAATATCTCCCATAGCACACATCATTTGATGGCGTGATCTATTCATTCGCTCATTATGATAGCTTAGGCGTTTTGCTTGGCCATTATGTATTTGTATGGTTTCTAGTAATTTCATATTGCAATTCAACACTAAGTAATGAAGCCTTTTTGTTAATAAATAATTCTTAGACCTTTTGTTAAATATTCATTGTACAGTTTCAGAAATAATCTTAAAAAGCTCAGAATGCTTTTGCCAAAAGAAATTCTTTTCTTGACTTATACGATACCTATTATTCGAGAAAGCACTTTAATTAGTAACATCTAAATAATAATCATAAACATAGATGCTTCTTTCTTCGAATACCTTCTCTATAGGATAGACTTGCACAAAAATAGCATTTTTCGACTTTATAATAACCTCGATTATTAAACCATTGCCACAGAAAGTCAATGATACATTAGATTTGAATTATAATCGAGCTGAGGTTTAAAATACTAATCCATACACTTCACCCCATAAATTCTAAACTTCACAGTTTTCTGTTTGCTAAAAGGAGCTTCTGCATATACTTTTGAGCCATAAACAATATAAAACAAACATCATGAAAACTTTCACCCTAACTTTAGCAATGGTATTCATCGCCACCTTTTCCTTCGCACAATTCTCAAAAGCACAAAGACCAGATTCTTGCTGCTATAAAACAGAGGACCTTCGAGCTTCCATTTATATGAGCTCACCAGATATGGTCAATGTAGAAGTGGCCAAAGAGATAGGTGATAAAGTCATTATCAGAGTAAAAGAGAATTATAAAACCTTATACAGAAAGAGCTATAAGTCTTGGGCTTTGGTAGATGCTAAATATGATATATCAAAATTCCCTGAAGGAGAATATACCTTTGAAATTATCAAAGATAGAAAAGTCGTTTATTCACAAACCATTAATAATACTGCAAATGAAGCATTATCTATCAGATAGTGCTTCTTACAACTTTTTAGCGGTTCTTTGAAATATGGAAAGCCTAAACAGAATTCATACCTTTGAAAAATAATAGAGATGAAGAACCCATCTCCAAATAATAATGAAAGAAGGAATTAAGCTAAATAAGACATTGAGGTATGGCTACGGCCTTGTATTGGGTATTGCGTTTAACTTTAATATGGATATCGTATTTAGTTTGCTTTACTCCAATTATCGTCTATTGCGCCCATTCGAAGAGTATGTGGCAGCTATTTTCCTGAGTTATTTAGTTTTTGAAACCTTATTCATTGTCAATCGCTTTTTGAGCAGACGGTTTACCTGGGATAAAGACTTGATCAAAAGGCTGAGTTACCAATCTTTATTAGATTTCATGATTGCTATTGGTTTGGTGATGGGAATAAAATGGGGATTCAGATGGGTTCAACAAGATAATAGCTTCGTTTCCTTGCAAGATGAAACTACCCAATCTATTGTCATTCTGATCATCATTCTTGGATTTACAGTTGGTGAGATGAGCATATTCCTGCTTAATAAATGGAGATTTAGTCTGGCAGAACTGGAACGTTTCAAAAAGAAAAATGCAGAATACCGATTCGAGTTATTGAGGTCGCAACTCAACCCTCACTTTTTGTTCAATAGCCTCAATACGCTTTCCTCTTTGGTATACAAGAATCAAGAGAATGCCAGCCTTTTCATTAGGAAACTCTCCGACGTATATCGCTATATTCTCGATCAAAGAGATAAAGAAGTAGTACCACTGGAAACAGAAATCAACTTTGCAGCGTCCTATATCATGCTGATGCAATTGCGATTTGAAAAGAATCTAAATGTTAATTTGGAGGCTATGAAGTTGGCTGAAAAATATCTTATTGCACCATTAACTTTGCAATTATTGATTGAGAATGCAATTAAACATAATATAGTATCGAAGAGTAAACCGCTACAAATTGATATATTTACAGCTGGAGGATATTTATGGGTGAAGAATAATATGCAGCCCAAAACTTATAAAGAAGACAGTCATGAAATGGGCTTAAAAAATATTGATAGCAGATATGCTTTTTTAACTGATAAAAAGATAGAAATAGAAAATGACGGAATCACATTTATGGTGAAAATCCCATTATTAAACACAGTAAAATAATGAAAGTATTAATTATTGAAGACGAACCTCATGCACAATATGAGCTTCAGCGTTTATTGACTGAAAGCAACAGAGATATTGAAGTGCTCAGCTGCATAGATAGTGTGGAGGATGCGGTGGATTATATTAATACTACACCAGGCATTGATCTCATGTTTTTCGACATTCAGCTTTCCGATGGTTTGAGCTTCGAAATCTTTAATCATATTGAGGTAAAAGCTCCTATAGTTTTCACAACCGCCTACGATGAATATGCCATTAGAGCTTTTAAAGTCAATAGCATCGATTATTTACTAAAACCCGTAAAACAAGAAGATTTAAATGCTGCATTAGAGAAATATGATTCCTTACATACTCAGCAGAAGCCAGAGAATTCTGTGTTTCAGATGGAGCAGATTCAGCAGCTTTTGACTTTAAACCAGAATAAATATAAATCTAGATTTCTGACCCGAATGGGCGAACAGATAAAGTATATCGACATTGAAGACGTGGCCTATTTTGTAGCCGAAGACAATGAAGTATTATTGGTAAACAAAGAAGGACACCGATATTTTATCAATCACTCTTTAGATCACTTAAGCAGCCTACTCAATCCCGACTCTTTTTACCGCATCAACAGATCTTATTATGTTCAATTGTGGGCCATCAAAAAGATAAGCAAATATTTCAATAGCAGACTCCTCATTGAACTGGAACCGAAAACCGAAGATCAAGTACTTATCAGTAGAGCCAAAGTAAATGACTTTTTAAACTGGATAGATAAATGATAAAGCCATTTTACATAAAGATGATTTGGGGAATTTTAGCCCTTTTACTTTTTGCATCTTGCAATAGAGTGGTTTTGGTGGTGGATGATGTCCCAGGAAATACACCCTTGGGCGATCCGATTTATTTGGCCGGAAATTTTAATATGTGGAGTCCAGGAGAGGAGCGCTACGAACTAAGACTCGACCAAGATTCTAATTATTACTTTTCTTTGCCAGCTGGTTTTGGAGAGGTGGAATACAAGTTCACAAGAGGAAACTGGGCCACTGTAGAAAAAGGAATTTGTGGCGAAGAGATAGTAGATAGGACGATAGTAGTAAATGATGGAGACACAGTATATCACAGTATTGAAAGCTGGGGTGACCTTAATCCAATAAACTGTCCTCGCTGTGTGCTTTTAATAGATATGTTACCATCCAATACTCCAAAAAACGATATTATAGCCATTGCCAGTGACCTTAATTCTTGGAATCCTAATGAGGCTTCCATAGCTAGAAGAACTGCAAATGGTCAATTATATGTGGAGATAGAAAGACCTGAGGGTGTCAATAGCATGGAGTATAAAATTACTCGTGGTGATTTGTCCAACTCTGAAGCTGATGAATATGGCCAAGAAATCCCTAATCGTCTCTTGAAATTTGGCGAATCAGACACTTTAGTTGTCACTGTAGATTCTTGGGTGGATTTACCATTAAGTTCTCCAGATAGGGTGACCATAATAATTAAAAATCTTCCAAAGCTTACACCTAAAAATGAGCCCATCTATTTAGCCAGCAAACTTAATTCTTGGACGGCAGGAGATAGGAGCTGTCAGTTTCAAAAAAACAGAAAAGGACAGCTTTATTATTCCTTCCCAAGAATGAAAATGTATTTGGATTATAAGATTACTCGGGATGGATGGTATACTGTAGAAGTAGATCGAAATGGCTATGATATTGACAACCGTCAAATCAATTTAGAGTTTGCCGATACCATTTATATTGATGTTCAAAGGTGGAAAGATCAAGAAGATATTGGAAGTAATACGATTACTTTAGTATTGGATAAGATTCCAGAATCAACACCAGTAGGCGCCAATATTTATATTGCAGGAGCTTTTAATAATTGGAACCCAGGAAGACTTCGCTATATGTTTAAGCAAGATGAGGATGGAAAATACTATGTGAATATAGCCAGAAAAAGAGGTGACTTTGAGTTTAAAATCACACGTGGTTCGTGGGAAAGCATTGCCTTGGATGAATATGGTGCAGAGCTTCCAACCTATGGCTTTAACTATAGTGATTTCGATACTTTAATCATTAAACCAGAAATAAAAAACTGGAAAGACCTGCCCATTTTAAGTGGAAATAGGGTGGTGAAAATTATTCTAAACTCAGTTCCAGATAACACAGAGGAGGGTGAGAAAATATATTTAGCCTCCGATAAAAATGGTTGGGACCCGGAAGATAAAAATCAAGTTTTCGAGCCCCAAGAAGATGGTAAATATTATATCACCGTTCCTTACCAAGGGGAAAGTATGAGTTATAAAATAACCAAAGGAGGTTGGGGAAAAGTAGAAAAAGATAGCTCTGGAAATGATATCGAAAACCGAGTGCTAAACTTTGGTTTTTCTAATGAAGTAAGGATAGATGTAGCTAGTTGGGGCTGGTAATTATCTTTAATTATCCTCCTGTATTCCTGCATTATATATTCCAATATCAGTACTTTGCAACATAGAAACAGAACCAGATTTAGGAGGATTTCCTTCTATAATATTTACCCCACCCCAAAAGAGTAATAAGATTAAGAAAATACCCGAACCTAACTTAAGTGTTTTACCCTACTTTAAATCCACTAAGTTCGTTTACCATAGTATTCTTATCTTTACCTCAAATTTTAACATACACACCATGAAACGAATTTTCATACTTTTTTTATTATTAGGCCTAGTTTGGCAAGTTAATGCGCAACATTCCAATGTTATTATTGCACAAGGAAATGGCCTTAGCGAGCCTTCTATATTTGTAGATCCGAATAATCCAGATCATCTGGTAGCAGGCGCTATAATCGATAAATACTATGTTTCTAATGATGGAGGAGCCAATTGGAGTGGTGGTTCCTTAAACTCTAGTCATGGCGTATGGGGTGACCCATGTTTGATAGTGGATGGCAATGGAGATTATTATTATTTCCACCTTTCGAATCCTAGTAATGGCAGCTGGATTGATAGAATTGTATGTCAGAAGTCAACTGATGGAGGACTCACCTGGACCGATGGAAATTATATGGGATTAAATGGAAGTAAAGCACAGGATAAACATTGGGCAGTAGTCGACTATACTAATAATAATATTTATGTGACATGGACGCAGTTTGATAATTATGGAACCAGTAATCCTTTAGATTTTTCGAATATATTGTTCTCGAAATCAACTGATAATGGAGAATCTTGGACCGATGCCATACAGATAAATCAAATCTCAGGGGATTGTGTTGATGAAGGAAACACTACAGAAGGTGCTGTTCCTGCAGTTGGACCTAATGGAGAAATATATGTGAGTTGGGCAGGACCAGCAGGATTGGTTTTTGATAAGTCCTTAGATCAAGGAGAAACTTGGTTGGAGGAGGACATCTATGTTTCTGATATTCCGGGGCCAGGTTGGGCCTTTGATATCCCCGGAATTAGCCGATGTAATGGACTCCCCATCACTTGCTGCAACCTTTCTGAAACAGAATATAATGGTGATATTTATATCAACTGGAGCGATCAAAGAAATGGTGCCGATGATACTGATGTTTGGTTCATCAAATCTACTGATGGTGGTGAGACATGGGGAGAACGCAAAAGAGTTAATGATGATCCACCAGGGAAACAACAATTCTTTACTTGGATGACTGTAGATCAGGTAACGGGATATATTTGGTTTGTTTTCTATGACAGACGAGCTTATGAAGATTCAAACACAGATGTTTATATGGCTGTTAGTACCGATGGAGGAGAGAGTTTCTTGAATTTTAAGATTAGTGAGACTCCATTTCTTCCTTACTCTAGTACTTTCTTTGGCGATTATAATAATATCTCTGCCCATAATAATATGGTTCGCCCCATCTGGACTCGCCTAGAAGGAAGTTCGCCAAAGATAATGACTGCATTGGTCAACGAACATATTATTGGGGAAGAAGAGTTGGAAACCATTCCTTTCAGTTTGCAGCAAAACAGTCCAAATCCCTTTGATGAAAGCACTTATATTTCTTTTAAATTAAGAAGTTCTGAGGAGGTTACCCTTGCTGTTTATGATATGTATGGAAGAGCAGTCTCTGTTCTAGTAAATCATGAGCAAATGAATAGAGGTAAATACACCTATCATTTCAACGCTTACGATTATAATTTGAGTTCAGGAGTTTATTATTTCTCTTTGGTTTCTGGAAATCATAAGCTAGAAAAGAAGATGCTATTGCTGAAATAGTTTTTTTTACCTTTATATCAAAGAGGTCTGCTGAAAGGTGTATTTTCGGTAGGCCTCTCTTTTCCAGGGCAAACGCGTACTTTAATTTTTCTAATTATTTTTAACAAAGCTAACGCGGATTTGGTGTGATTTAAATACATTCCTTAATGTTAATATTTTCCCACGGAAAACATTTCCGCGCCAGCATTATACCTATAGATTAAACTATTTTCATCTAAAAATAGCTTTTTAACAAAGTATGCGTTTGTCCTGCTCTCTTTTCTTCATTATTGTAGAGTATGATACTTTTTTCGTAATCATAATATGTAGTTTTATAGTTTTTTACCAAGATGATAATATTTAGAATGATTTCATGTTTTGTAATGGTGTTAGATTAATAAAACGAGTATGTTGTTGCTAATCAGTTTCTGTTTTGGATAAAAAAAGTTGTATAACCTATGTTTTTTTTGAAGAGGAAAAATAGGTAAAACACCCGTAATTATTGGTCATACAAGATATTATTTGAACTTTTGATTATAATATTATCTTTGTAGGCTATATTGTTACAAATAGATTGAGAATTTAATTGTTCAGCCATCATATGGTGGTCTGAGTAGAATCTGTGGCTTGAAAACCACCATCATTGAAAACTAAAGTACAGTTTATGAAACGTGATTTAATTGATATTTTAAAGATTGTCAGAACGATACTGATAAAAGACGGAGTGAAGAGTTTAAAGCTAAAAAATGTATCTGATAAATCTGGATTATCAATTGAGGAACTAAAAAAACATTTTAAAGACGATAAGGAATTAATTACCAAATTATTAGAATTTGAGCGTCATGCCTTTATTGAGATCTTTCAAGAGAACGATTTTGAAGGTGTAAATGCCATAGATATCATGATGTTTGTGGGTAAGCAACTATCCGACAAGTATGATTATATTACTCCATCCTATTCTTCGGATATTAGGAAGCATTTCCCAGATATTTACGAGGAGCATTTTCAATCTAGAACCGACTTTATTTTCGAAAAAATTCGTATCAACCTGACCAAGGGAATCAGCCAAGGTATGTATCGATCCGATTTGAGTATTGAATTGATTTCTCGGCTCTATATCAGCCGACTGTGGGATATTCACAATGAAGATTTCTTTCCACCAGAAAAATTCTCCTTTGATACCCTCTATGAATTTATGTTCGACAATTTAATCAGTAGCATTGCCACCGAAGAAGGCTTAAAGTATTACAAGAATAAGGGTAAAAAAGCGAAGTTATAAATTGGGTATAGGTTGTTAGGTTAAATTTCTTTAATATAACAACGGCGACGTTTGTGCTGAATATGCTCGTAATTCTTCCAATTACTAATTACATTATGATTGGTTTCGAATATTCCAGTGGTCTCCATTTGGTCAATACCAGCACCTAGCATCTCATCTTGAATTTCAGAAAACAGAATAACCGCTACGCCTGCATTATCATATTCTGGAACCACACCAGTGAGGAAAAAATCCAATACCTTAGGGTTTTTCATGGCTTTAAGCACATGTGTAAATCCAAGAGGAAATAATTTTCCATTGGCTTTTTGCATGGCTTCACTTAAAGAAGGAACAGCTACCACAAAACCAACGATCCGTTCCTCTTTTTTAACCATTGCTACATATTTCGGATTGATAACCTTGAAGTACTTCTCAGCATACAAATCGATCATCTTCTCATTGAAAGGAGTCACATAGGGAAGCTTATCAAAAGCATCATTTAAAATAGCAAAGATATCTTTTACGTAAGGCTTGAGCTCGTCGGTCTTTTCAAACCTCACCACTTCAAACCCATAACGTTTTTTAATCAATTGACTTCCTCTAATCCCTTTTTGTCTAGCTCTTTCACCCAGAGTTAAACGAAACTCTACCCAATCGTTTTCTTTTCTAAAACCATATTTGTCAAGGTGAGTTTGGTAATAAGGCATATGGTATACTGAAGCCACCGAAGCCAAATGATCAAATCCTTCAATCAACATTCCTTGAGTATCAAGATTAGAGAAACCAAGAGGGCCATGGGCTTTGTTCATACCTCTTTCTTTCAACCAATTTACGGCAGTATCCATTAAGGCCTGAAAAACTTCAGCATCATCATAAAACTCCAAACGACTAAACCTTCCCAATTTCTCGTTTAGCTTTTCATTGTATTTTTTATTAATGATGGCACCAATTCTACCCACCACTTTACCCTCTTTTTTTGCCAACCAAAACTGGCTGTCACAGTAATCCATAGCTGGATTTTCTAGAGGATTGAGGGATTTGATTTCATCTTTGATAATAGGAGGAACCCAATATGCATTTCCTTTATAAATCTCGAAAGGTAATTTGGCAAAGGCCTTATAATCCGATTTGCTACTTACTTTAATAATATCTACTGACATAGGCTGGTTTTAAAACAACAAAGTTAAAAAAGCATTCGAAAAGCTTTGCTATTGAAAAAATAAAATTACAAGAGCCTTAGAAAGGTGACTATCATTGGGATTAATAGTGATATTAATGGGAAAAATGATATCCGTGCTTTATTATTCATTATTTTTGCGCAAATTAAAACTTAAAATGGACTGGAACGCAATATTATTTGCCTTTTCTCTCACTTTATTTGCTGGGTTATCGACCGGAATAGGTAGTATAATATCTTTAGTTGCTAAACGAACCAATACAGCATTTTTAACTGTATCCTTAGGTTTTTCAGCTGGCGTGATGATATATGTTTCTTTTGTTGAAATATTCCCTAAAGCTCGTGAAGAATTAGTTGCAGATATAGGTATCGTTGCAGGAAATTGGGTGACAGTATTATCTTTCTTTGGAGGAATGGCTCTGATTGCCATCATCGATAAGTTTATTCCCAATATTGAGAATCCACACGAAATTCGAAATGTGGAAGATCTAAAAACAGGAAAAAACTTACAAGACAGCGATAAGTTGATGCGAACTGGTATTTATACCGCTTTAGCTATTGGTATTCATAATTTCCCTGAGGGTTTGGCCACTTTTACTGCTGCCCTAAGAGATCCACAATTAGGTATCCCTATTGCCATAGCTATAGCTATACATAATATTCCGGAAGGAATTGCGGTTGCTGTTCCGATCTATTATGCCACTGGAAACAAGCGTAAAGCCTTTTGGTATTCTTTCCTTTCTGGTTTATCCGAACCTGTTGGAGCTCTAATAGGTTTTGCTATTCTCATGCCATTTATGAGTGCTTCCGTATTTGGAATTCTATTTGCAGGAGTAGCCGGAGTTATGGTCTTTATTTCCTTGGATGAGCTCTTGCCCTCAGCTAGAGAATATGGTGAACATCACTTAAGTATTTATGGATTAGTCGCTGGAATGATAGTGATGGCCGTTAGTTTATTGATGTTTTTATAGATCTCTTGTGTCTATTAAAAATGACTGTTTTCATTAAATGATAAGCATTTTTTATCCCAATTATATAGACCAAAAGGTTAATAATAACCTGAGTTCGGTTTTTAACTATCTGAAATTCAGTTGTTAATCGTAATAT
>NZ_JABKCA010000089.1 GCF_013166655.1 Lentimicrobium sp. L6 | reverse complement strand
CTGATACATAAGTATATCCAGTGGGAAGCTGATCACTAACTGATACGCCAGTTGCGGCACACGGTCCATTATTGTTTACTTTCAATGTGAAAATAACATTGTCTCCTACATTTGCGGCGGCATCATCAACTGTCTTTTCCATTACTAAATCTGCAATTGGGTTATGTATTGAGGCATCAAATTCAAAACTCGCTGAGGCTAAACTCTCACAACTCTCCGGTACTGGAGTAGTAGCGGTTACTGTATATATGTCTCCATCTGTGCCGCCGGTTATAACGCCGCCTGCTTGACTAATTCCATCGGAAGGGCTAAAGGTATATGATAATGCTGCGCTGTAATTCGTTATCGTTACGACTGCAGCTCCATCACAATCCGCTGCTGCTACCGTTACTGTCGGGGCATCTGGTGTTGCAAATTGTGCATCACTGTCAAAGGTGAAACTCGCTGAAGCTAAACTCTCACAACTCTCGGGTACTGCACTGTTAGCAGTTACTGTATATGTGTCTCCATCTGTGCCACCTGATACTAAGCCGCCTACTTGGCTTATTCCATCGGAAGGGCTAAAGGTATATGTTAATGCTGCGCTGTAATTCGTTATCGTTACTACTGCAGCTCCATCACAATCTGCTGCTGCTACTGTTACTGTTGGTACTGCAGGTAAGGCATTGACAATTAACTCCACTTCATCTGAAGTTAAATCTGTACAAACATTTGTTGTACTAGTAATAAGAACTCTATATTTTCTTCCTGAATGAGCTATTGGAGGTGCAGTTAAAGTTAAACTTTCTGTTGCAGTATTACTATATATTCCTCCATCAGATAAATTCGCCCAAGTTCCTGCTCCTATTTTTTCTTGCCATCTATAAACCAGTCCACCACCTGTTACATTTATTGTAAATGTTGCATTAATTCCAAAACAAATTGTACTGACACTGGCTGTTGGTTGAGTTGTAATCACACCTCCTGCGCCATAAGTAGTTACAGCTATATTTGTGCCATCATAAGCACCAGTTACTGGTAAGGTTCCAATAACTTTCCCTTGTGAATCAACTATTGTTGGTAAAACCCCAAGAATTCCATCATTATTTGGATCGGCATTTTCGGCTTCAAGAACATCATTACATAAATCTCCGTCACTATCCAAATCTAAATGATTAGGAATCCCATCACCATCAACATCGAAGGCATCAGGAATGCCATTATTATTGGCATCGGTATAATTAGTTGAAGAACCATCTCCTGTCCCATTGTCAACAGCATCGGCATAATTGAATATTCCATCACCATCTTCATCTCCAAAAGGATCTAATCCTGGATATTCATCTAAATCAAAAATCCCATCATTATCATCATCCAAATCATCTGCATCTAAAACATCATCATTATCTGAGTCTTTTGAATCTCTATAATCTACATCACCACCAGAGTTCACATCACTATCTTCATCAGGTAAAGTACTTGGGTCATTAATAGTTCCATTAGGATCAGTAACATCATCAGTTGTGTCAACAGCATCGTCTAATCCATCCAAATCACTATCTATTCCTAAAAGGGTGATACCAGCTTCAACAGTATCATACAATCCATCGTCATCTGAATCTACATCTAAGAAGTCAGGATTAAGAGTTCCAGTGCCATCTGTATTTGGTATTCCTGTTAAACCTAAAGACCCTGAACCATTACTCAATCCATTGGGAGTAGTATCATACACATTGTCCAATCCATCACCATCATTATCTAAACCACTTGGTGGTGTGTACCCAACTGTAGCTTGACCTTCAACATTATCAGGTATTCCATCATTATCACTATCTAAATCATATGAATTTGGAATTCCATCTAAATCAAAATCAAAATGATCATTTATATTATCAGAATTTACATCAATAAAATCTGGATAATCGGTGTCATTAAAATTAAAAAAGCCATCCCCATCATGATCCCCTGCGGGATCAACTCCAGGATAAAACGGAGATTCATTAATATCTAAAATCCCATCATTATCATCATCAATATCATCATTATTCTCGATGCCATCATCATCCCAATCTAAAGGGTCTGGACCGATTTCACAACCAAAACCATCATTAATACCTGATTTATTTGCCAATAACACCTTTACAGCTGAAACATTAGAAGCTGGCGCATTTAAGATATCGGTAATTTTATAAATGGAACCATTTCCATTATTAAAGAAATAAAAGTTTCCATTTCTATCTTGCCAAGTGGCTCCAAAACCACTACTAGTAGCTACACCGTCTAAAGAATTATCAAAAGAGATTGATTTATTTGTTACAGTAGCAGTACCATTATTAGAAGGGTCAGATATATTCATTACCCTAAGCGAGGTTCCGTTCACACCATATATCTCATCTCCAATTAAAGAATAATCAGCAGGAGCTCCTGACTGACTTGCAAAGGTTTTTTCGGTTACAGATACAGTTACGGGAACTGTTGGAGATAAACTTAAGCCCGTTATATCGAAAAGTACAACTTTAGTTCCATTTACAAAACCTACATTATCCTCATATGCAAACAAAGTATTATTGAAATTTTTAGAATTCCCTGTAATTTTAATATCACCCATATATTTATAGTTATCGGCAGGATCATATACACGAACTGTTGTACTACCAGCACTAGAATAAATCAACTGTGTGGTAGCATTATATGCCGAATTTGAAGCAGCATTATAGACTGATCCTTCTAATTCACCTACTTCAATATAGGTTTGTTGAAAAGCATTGTATCTAAATACTTTAGTTATTGTTTGGTTAACTCCATTAACCTGACCTATTGTTTGGTATAAAGTATTAACTGGTCCACAAACTACTTGAGCCTGCACTCCCTGTGAAAAACTTAAAAACAATAAACATAAAATGGTGAAAAACGAGGCGGTTCGTTTCAATTTTGATATCATAGCTTCAATTTTTTTAATAAATGTGCAATTTCAAAATAAACATTGTGGTTACTTGTGATTTATAAAAACTTAAACTCATTTAAATAAATACACATCGTTTGAATAGAAATAATAAATTGGTCGTAAAGAACAAGTCCCTTAATAAAGGTATGAAGAAATTTTAAGCCCTACAATTTATTAGCATCTTATTTTTAGCATTTAATTAACAAAATTAAGAAGTATGTCTTAAGTAGGCATGAAAAATGTTCTGAAATAGTCGATTAATGTTCTAAAATCAGAGAGTATTGAATTGAAAAATAGAAAAGATTTATGTATTCAATTATTTATGTGCTTGTTAAATGATTCTAAGTACTTTTCGCCAATTGGTAGGCTTTGATTATCAATAACAACATGACGTTTATTATAAGATTCAATATAGTCTTTATTAATAATATAAGACCTTTGAGTTCTAATGAAAGAACTTCCTAATTGTTTAATAATATCTTTCAAACACCCTCTAACTAAATGCTTCTTGCCATTAGAGAGAAAAATGCTCAAATAAACATGTTCACTTTTGATGTAAAATATACTATTCTGATCAATCTTCACAAAAGCTTGTTCTTGCTTAATAAATAAACTTTTTTGCTTAATTATCTGTGATTGATTCTCCCAATTGGGCTCCTGATTGGGCTCCTGATATTGACTAAAACAAATTTCAAGCGCGCTATACAAATCATGCATTTTAAAAGGTTTTGCCAGGTAAGCTGACGGTTTTGTTTTAACAGCCCTATCAATTAAGCTCGTACAGGTCTCGGAGGTTAAAAAAAGAAAAGGCTTTTGAATAGAATTTTGAATGATTTTGCCTAGTTCGATACCATCCTTCTCCCCTTGTAAATGAATATCAAGAAGAAATACATCTGCCACATTATCCTCAATAAGAGCAATTCCTTCCTCAAAAGTACTGGCAGGAGGAAGAGCCACATAACCATGCTTTTCCAACATGCGAACAATCATTTGAGCAATAATTTCATCATCTTCAATTATGGCTATTTTTTTCATCTCCATATACAATCACACTAAAATATACCTTCTTATAAGTATAGTATTTATAAAAACTATTTTATTTCCTTTTTTTTCAACTTTCAAAATTAATCTTTCCAAGTCAAATTCCTAGTAATTCATTGGATGATTTGTGGTTTAAGTTTCTTGAGATACAAGACAGTCACTATTCATCATATACTCATTTATTCATCTGCTTAATTTCTTAGCTCAGTACAGCGATATAAATACATGTTCATTAAGCATTTTCTCCATTAATTCTTGTAACCTGATAACTTTTAGAACTTCAAACCCTCTGCCGTTGGATTTCCAATTTAAAGGTTGGTTGGCTAATTCACTAAAGATATAAATCGGCATTCATTGTTCATGCTTCTCTATAACAGAAACAATTTGTGTTTCTGAATATCTTGACTTTTGCATTATAAATATTTACAGATAAATATTAACACTAATTCTAACGTATTTTGGTGGATTTATAAAACCTCAATTAAAATGGCCGAAGTTTGGGGAACCATACCTTTCTAATTGATTTTGAAGTATATATATACTTCAAATTACGCATGCTTAGATCTTATCTAAATAGAAATATTCTGAGATTACAATCTGGAATTTACATGAGCTTAAATATGCAATCGAAAGTGTATTCTCAACTTCTGATTAAAAGTGTACTCCTATATTTTTCTAATCATTTCTGTATCAGATGGCATAAAATCACATATCAATGAACATTAGAAAACTACCGAAGCACTTTGGTTATAAAAGCTCCATCGTTTGTTCATTTCACCATTTTTTCCAAGGAATAGTTTTAACTTTGTAGACTAAAGCATTCCTATTATGAAAGTGAATCCAGAATTAGACTTAGCTTGGCAATTTGTAGAAAATACCAATCGTAATATTTATCTGACCGGTAAAGCTGGAACTGGGAAAACCACTTTCCTCCACCAAATAAAAGCCAAAACCAATAAACGAATGGTGGTGGTAGCTCCAACGGGTGTAGCTGCTATTAATGCCAAAGGCGTAACCATACACTCTTTCTTCCAAATGCCATTCGGACCCATCCTACCCAATCAACTCTATGCTGGCCCCGGAAATAAAAACACTAAAAATACAGGAGTTCAAAAGTTCAACAAGAAAAAAATAGATATTATTCGCTCTCTCGACCTCCTCATTATTGATGAAGTGAGTATGGTGAGAGCAGATTTATTGGATGGAATTGATCAAGTTTTAAGACGATTTAAGAATGGCTCTGAAGTATTTGGTGGAGTACAGGTTTTAATGATTGGAGATTTGCAACAATTGGCCCCCGTCGTAAAAAACGATGAATGGAGTTTACTAAAAGATTATTACGACAATGCTTTCTTTTTTAGCAGCCGAGCTTTTCAAGAAGCCAATGCTATTAGTATAGAATTAAAACATATATATCGACAAGAAAACCAAGATTTCATTTCCATCCTCAATCAAATTAGAAATAATAATATTGATGAGCAATCCTTAAAAAGATTGAATCAACAATACAATCCCAATTTTGTGCCTAAAAATGAGGAGGGTTATATTACACTAACTACCCATAACAGAAGAGCCAAGCATATGAATGATGCTGAGCTGAAGCAATTGAGCAAAACAAGTCGATTTTATGATGCTGAAATTGAAGGAGATTTCCCTGAATATGCTTTCCCCAATGATGAAGAATTAGAGTTAAAAGTAGGTGCACAAGTGATGTTTATCAAGAATGACAGCAGTCCTGATAAGCAATTTTTTAATGGAAAGATTGGCACCATTACCTATATGGATAAAGACGGACTTAATGTGCAATGTCCAGGTGATGCTGAAGAAATTACTGTAGAGCGAGAAAGCTGGCATAATATCAAATATTCTATAGACTCCAAAAACGAAATCAAAGAAGACATCATTGGTGTTTTCACTCAAATTCCTTTACGTTTAGCTTGGTCTATCACTATCCACAAAAGCCAAGGATTAACTTTTGAAAAAGCCATTATAGATGCTGAAGCCTCTTTTGCACACGGACAAACTTATGTGGCTTTGAGTAGATGTAAAACACTGGAAGGAATCGTTTTAAAAAGCCCAATCAATCAGCAAGGAATTATACAGGACAATAGAGTGATTCATTTTTCTCAAGAAGTAGAAAGCCAACAACCCGATCATCAGAAACTCAATGATTCCAAGAAAGAATACCAACTCTACCTACTCGAACAACTATTCAGCTTTAAACAAATTCAATACTTCCTCAATAAATGTCAGAAGGCACATTATAATAGTGGTGGCAGCCTATTGGGGAATTTAGACGGTCCTCTAAAAAAAATGAGAGAGGAAGGCACTCAGGAACTCATTAAGATTGGCGGAGGATTTTCCAATCAATTAAGAACTATGAGCGAAGGGGTCACAGAAGTGGAACAAGTAAACGAGATTCAAGAGCGTATCAAAAAAGCCGTAGCTTACTTTCTTACACATATTGATATTCACATTAGTTCACCACTATCCGAACTCTCCTACTCTAGCGATAATAAAGCCATACTTAAAGACTTTAAAAAAGACTTAAAAGAATTAGAAGACTTGGTAGAACAGAAAATATTTTGCCTTAAAGGTTGTATCAATGGCTTTGAAACGCAGAATTATTTGAAGCTTCGGGCCGATTCTATTTTCCAAAAGAAGGTCGTTTCCAGAGTAAAAGAAAGTCGCCCAGCGGATGATTTAAGCGCCCATCCAGATCTGTTTAAAACCTTGAAGAAATACCGCAACACCATGGCTACTGATGAAGATATTGAACATTTTCAGGTCTTCACTCAGAAATCACTATTTGGCATGTGCGAATCTTTACCCACAACTTTAAACGAGCTGAAAAAGGTACACGGAATAGGCAAAGCTAAAATTAATAAATATGGTGATGATTTGGTGGATATTATCCGAGAATATTGCATACAGATTGGTAAAGAATTTTCTACTGAAGAAAAATTAGAGCTTGTAGAAAAGCCTAAAAAGAAATCCAAAAAACCCACCAAAGAAATCAGTCTCGAAATGTTTCAAAGTGGCATGACCGTAAATGAAATAGCCAAAGAGCGGGGATTGGTAACTACCACCATCGAAGGACACTTGATACAATATTTACCGACAGGAGAAATTACTGTAGAAGATTTGGTTGACGAAAAAATCATAAATGAAATCATCAGGACTATCAACGATATGGAGTTTAAAAGCTTAACAGAATTAAGAAAAGCATTAAATGACCAATATAGCTATAGCCAGTTAAGACTGGCTTTGATGAAAAAGGGCATGGAGGAGCCTTTATAAGCTTTTACTCTTCCAAATTAACATAATAAGCGCCTTTGGTTAATATTTGACCCTTAATCTGAGGCGTTTTGATTTCGGTAAATTCATCATTTGACTCCCCTATTTTTACTTCTGTTTTCTTGAAATAATATCGCATTTCATCTTCTTTTTCCAACACTACAACGTAATATTTATTTTCAGCTTTCAAAACTGCCTCATGGTCAATAGCGAAAAGATTGATATTATTATAAAACAGTTCGAGCATTACTTTACTCCCTGGAATTAAAGACTCTTCGCCCATTATACTGGCCTGACATACCACACCTTGTAATTCTGAATTCATAGATTGCCCCACTGAAATCACTTTAGCCTCATAATCTTTAGTTCGATCGACTGAAGTGAAAAAATGTAAATGTTGACCGACTTCTATATTGCTTGCAAAATCGGCATAAATCACAAACTCCAATAAGGCATTTTTTCCATTTACAATATGCATGAGTACATTCTGTGGCTCAACATACTCGCCAATTTGAGAATTGATTTGCTGTATTTGACCTTCAATGGGAGCGTAAATATTGAAGTAATTCTGTATTTTTCCACCATTCAGCAATTCCTTAGAAAGCTGCATATTCTCAAGCTGTGCCCTACTGGCATCTACTTCCGCTAAAAGGATTTCATATACTGACTCTGCTTCTAAAAAGGCTTTTTCAGAAGAAATATTTTCTTCAAACAACTGCTTTTGTCTCAAATAATTTGATTTGACAGGCTTTAGTTGCGCCAATGCAACAAGGTAATTCTTCTGTAATTCAATAAATTCATTGCTCTCTACAGTACACAATACTTGCCCTTTTTCTACATTTTGATTCAAAACCACTTTTACATCATTTATTTTACCAGAAATAGATGTGTTTACCATGGCTGAAGATTGATAGTTTGTAATAATCTTTCCTGTGGTTTGATAGGTTTTTGAGAAGTTTTGCGCTTTCATGGTTTCCAACTTCATATGCTCGGCCTCAAAGGCCTGCTTTTCTATGACAATCCATTCCTCAATGGTAGTTTCACCTTGAGCCTCCTCCTCTATAACGGTGTTATTTTGACAGGAAATAAAAAATAGGGAAATGATAATATTCCAATAGATCGCATTATATGTCTTGATTTTCATTCTTTATAAGTTTAAATACTTTAATTCAACCATAGCATTTTGCTTTTGCCACAAACTATTCAAATAATCTAATTGTATTTGCACAGCTGTTTCTAAACTGATAATATATTGATAGATACCTATCTCACCAGTACTTCTGAAAGTCTGAGTGGCTTGCATCAATTCTTCATACATGGGTTTGGCAAATAGTCTATAGTTCTCAATATACTCGTCTTGCTTTTGTAACTCCAATTGCCATTCATTTTTAGTAGAAGTCATTATTTTTTTCAGATTCTGGTATCTCTCCTCCTCTATTTCAATTCCTATTTTTCCTGATTTTATTCTGGATCTTTGTTCACCAAAAAATATAGGAATCCCCAACCCAACAGTATATCCATTGTAATTTTTTGAATTTTCAAATTGATTACTCCCATTATAATACCCTAAATTGATACTGGGCAATAGGGTGTTTTTATTCCATGATAATTCTGCTTTCTTAATGGCTATATTTTGTTCGAACATTAGCTGATAAGGATTGCTTATTGTAAAAACATCAATAATAACCTCATCTAAACCTATTTGAGTAAATAGCAAAATTGTGTCTGTATTACATAATTGCTTCAAACTCTCTTTGCATTTGGCCAAATCAAAATCCAACTCCTTAAGCATTAATAATAACTCATTTTTACGAGCTTGTGCATTTAATTTCTCCAAAGCACTTACTCCTCCTAACTCATACTCTTTTTCTATTGACTTTACAAAATGACTAAATATACTATCCACATAGTTTAAATATTCAGATTTGTTTAAATGATATTGCAACTCAATATACTTCAATGAAACTTCTCGTGACAATCTACTTTTCTCAATCTCATATTGGGTTTGTACCAGCTCTGTATTTAGTTTATTCACTTTCTTTCCTATAAAATACAAAGTAGGAAATAGAAAACTCTGCTCAATACCAAAAACATTTAGAGGATGCCCATTATCCGCCATATTATTCTGATCAAAATCATAATAAATATTGGTAGGGTCAATTGAAAAAGCACTAGGCTCCATAGCCTCAGCTTCCTCCACTCCCAATTGAGCAGCTTTAAGTCCAGCATTGTTTTCATAAGTCATAGATAATAATTCATCTAGACTATTAATCTGAACTTGTGCAAAAATCTGATTGGTCAATAGGAAGAAAGCTCCAAATATTACAATTGAATTTCTAATTAATTTAGGAGGAAATAATTTCACTGTTTTCACATCATGAAATACCGAGAAAAGAAGAGGAAGTAGAATCATGGTTAACAAGGTTGCTGTCACCAAGCCCCCAATCACAACTGTAGCCAATGGCCTTTGAACTTCCGCTCCAGAAGAGGTGGAGATAGCCATGGGCAAAAAACCCAATGCTGCTGCAGCTGCTGTTAACAGGACAGGTCTCAACCTTTCTTTAGTAGCCTTAAAAATCAATTCTTTAATATCCTTAATCCCAGATTCTTTTAAATGCTTTAGATGCTCCAATAAGACGATTCCATTTAACACGGCAACCCCAAAAAGAGCAATAAATCCAATTCCTGCCGAAACACTAAAAGGCATATCTCTAATCCAGAGCAGTAAAACACCTCCAACCGCAGAAAGAGGAACTGCAGAAAATATCATAATGGCTTCTTTAAAAGATTTGAATGCAAAATGAAGAAAGATAAAGATTAAAATCAATGCTATGGGAACTGCTACCATTAAGCGGTTGGTGGCATTCTTCAAATTCTCAAACTGTCCACCATACTGAACATAATAACCGGAGTCTAGTTTAAGCTTAGTACTTAAAATTCCTTCCACATCTTTAACTACGGATTCTAAATCACGATTTCTCACATTTACACTGACCACTACCCTTCTCTGTGTATTTTCACGCGATATTTTTGCTGGAGCTGTGGTATGATAAATCTTAGCTACTTGGGAAAGTGGAATCAATCCTCCATCGGGTAAACCAATTTTCAACTGCCTGATATTTTCGATGTTTTGCCTGAATTTTTTATCTAACCTAACGACTAAATCAAACCTTCTTTCCCCTTCAAATACTTTTCCAGCCACAGCACCACCAAAAGCACTAGATAGTTGCTGGTTGAGCTCTTCTATGGTTAAGCCATAATGAGAAACCATATTTCTTTTATAATCTACCACCATTTGAGGAAGGCCTGCTGTTTTTTCAACTATTACATCAGCTGCACCTGGAACATCTACAATCAAAGACTTGATTTCCAAAGCTTTTTGATTTAAGTAATCCAAATCTTCACCAAAAAGCTTAATGGCTAAATCGGCTCGTACTCCTGTTATCAACTCATTGAACCTCATCTCAATGGGCTGAGTAAATTCATAATCTATCCCTGGGATAATCATCAACTCCTCCTTGAAAAGGTTGGCCAGCTCTTCTTTTGAGGAGGCCTTAACCCATTGCTTTCGAGGATTTAGCTTAATAATCATGTCTATTTCTTCCATGGACATAGGGTCGGTTGGAACTTCTGCTGCACCAATTCTACACACAATTTGATCCACTTCATCCGGGAACTTAGTTAAAATAATATCCTCCATTTTAGTGGTCAACTCAATGGTTTTAGATAATGAAGTTCCGGTTTTTAATACAGGTTGAATCACAAAATCGCCTTCATCTAAAGTGGGAACAAATTCACCTCCCATTTGTGAAAATAGGTAGCCTGTCAATAGGAGAGATAAAATGGCCATAGCAAAAACTACATTTTTAAATTTATATGCCAGTTTAAGAACTGGTGCATAGGAGGCATAAAGCCATTTCATGATGGTGGCAGTCCATTTATTCTCTTTTTTTTCTGCTTTTAAAAACATGGCTGATGCAGCAGGAATCCATGTTAATCCAAATATCATAGCACCAATAATGGCAAAGCTAAAAGCAGAAGCCATCGGACGGAACATTTTGCCTTCTACTCCTTCAAGTACAAAGACAGGAATCAATACAATAAGAATAATCACTTGCCCAAAAATAGCTGAATTGATCATTTTAGAGGAGCCCTCGAAAGTAATTTTATCTTTAAGAATTTTAGCCTCTGATTTCGGCAAACCAGCCAACTCCTTGCCCGCCATACTAATTCGAAGCGCTACAAATTCCACAATAATAACTGCTCCGTCTATAATAATACCAAAGTCTAAAGCCCCTAAGCTCATCAGGTTGGCATCAATTCCCATTAAATACATCATACTGATGGTAAAAAGTAAGGAAAGTGGAATGATTGATGCAATAACTAAAGCAGACCTCATATTCCCTAACAAAAGAACCACAATCAATATCACAATGATACATCCCAAAAGCAAATTCTCAATGATGGTAAAAGAAGTCTTACCTATCAACTCACTTCTTTCTAATACAGGATTGATAAAAACACCTTCTGGTAATGATTTTTGTACTTCCGCCACACGTTGGATTACTGCATCAATCACTTCTTTTGAATTGGCATCTTTGAGCATCATGATTTGTCCCATCACTTTTTCACCTTCAGCATTGGCGGTAATGGCGCCAAACCTATTGGCATAACCAAATTTCACTTCTGCAATGTCTCCCAATAAAATAGGGTAACCATCAGTGGTTTTCATTCTGATTTTTTCGAGCTCAGTGTTAGAATCGATCATTCCGTTACCACGAATGAAATAGGTAAAGTTTTCTTTTTCAATATAGGCTCCACCTGCCAAACTGTTGTTGGCTTTAATGGCATTATAAATATCGAGTAAAGTAATCCCATAGGATGTTATTTTTTCTGGATCAATAGCAATTTCGTATTGTTTTAAGAAACCTCCCCAGGTGTTTACTTCAACTACTCCCTGAATACCTGTTAATTGTCTTTTTACTACCCAATCCTGTATGGTCCGAAGCTCCATAGGCGAATACTTATCTTTAAATTCGGGTTCAACGTCTAGAATATACTGGTAAATCTCACCTAGACCTGTAGAAATAGGTCCCATTTCTGGAGTTCCAAATCCTTCTGGTATATTTTCAGACGCCGCTTTTAGTTTTTCAGAAATTAATTGGCGTGGAAGATAAGTTCCCATATCCTCATCAAAAACAATAGTAACTACCGACAAACCAAACTTTGATATGGATCGAATCTCCTGAACACCAGGCAAATTACCCATTTCTAATTCAACAGGATATGTAATAAATTGTTCCACATCCTGTGTAGATAAATTTTCGGAAACAGTGATCACTTGTACTTGATTATTAGTGATATCTGGAACTGCTCCAACTGGAATATTAAGGACAGAATAAACACCAAAAGCTGCGATACTTAAAGTAAAAAGTATCACCATCAGTTTATTCTTGATGCTAAAATTGATGATTTGATTAATCATTTCTTAGTTTTTAAGAAGAATATAATTTGGTTATGGGTTCTCAACTATATCTAAACCTGAAAAAATCACAATATTTTAGCAGGAAAAAATAATAAAATGAGAATACACAAAGATAGTAACAAAGTCCCCATTATCAAAGCCATACCATATGAAAGAATTCTCCAGATTTCAACATTACTAAATATGGTATTTCAAGTCTCAAATATTATTCTTTTCTTTGAATAATAAAATCAAATCACATGAAAAAAATATTTCTTACAAGTATTATAATTATTTCTTCCTATGTTCTTTTTGCACAAATAGGAGGTGTATCAAACTCAAAATTAGCATCTCTAAATGCGACTACTATTGACCACCATATTGTTGAATTTGAACCTAGTGTTAGTCATATCATTTCTCATAAAGTCTGGAATAATGAGGGGCAATTACAAGATTTATATGGTAGCTCTGATAGTGTTTTTAAAAGTACTGGACTTGGATTTAGGTTTACTTATGGTTTATGGGACAAGGTAGAAATTGGGGGAAGTATTTCAACCGATTTAGCCATGACAGGCCTTGGAGTGAAATATAATTTCTGGGGAAATGATAAAATGGATATTGCAGCCGTGGCAGGAGCAAATATTCCTTTGGGAAATAAAACTATTGATAATACGATAAAATTATCCGACAATCTCACATCAGTGGGTGGTGGATTTATTTACTCTGCTTATTTTAATGAGAAATTCACTCTAGATGCAGCTGCTCAATACTTATTTTTTGCTGAGAAAACTGAGGATGAGCATAAAGGAAGTTTGTACTTAAATACTGATGTGGGCTATTATGTATTTGACCAAAATTTGCAGCTCATTGTAGGAGCAGGATATCAAAATTCATCCTTTAATCAGCTCAATAGCAACACGGTGAGTGTTTACCCTGGAATTACTGTTGAAACAGGTAAAAGATATGTTCTAATTCTCCAAGCTCCTTTTGATATTGCAGGGAAGAATGCTCGTAAGAATTTTGGCATTTCTTTTTCTTTAACAATATCTATAGATTAATTACTCGTTAATCTAATCAGCTCTTCAGCGATATCTTCCAAAAGAAATACCTTTTCTGCAGCTATCTTTTTTTGAGCCGATCGTGGCATCTCAGGAGACTCTGCTGATTCAGGATCTTGAATCACACAGGTTCCTCCACATGCATTAATGAGATCCATACCATAGGATCCATCTTGATTTGCACCTGTTAATATAACGGCTATCAAGTTTTCTTTTTCTTCAAAAGCCGCTGATTCGAAGAACACATCTATTGAGGGCCGGCTATAATTCACCTTCTGATCTGCATTCAGTATAACTCTACCTTCTTCTAATAAAGCGTGATAATTAGGTGGGGCATAATAAACACGGCCTGGCAAAAGTAATTCCATATGATTCGCTTCTTTTACTTTTAAACTAGAGTGTGAATTCAAAAAATCAATAAAAAACATATTCATAAAAGAATTCATATGTTGAATCACAACAATAGGAGCCGCAAAATTCTTTGGAAGGCGAGATACTACCTGTCGTACTGCATTTATACCCCCAGCGGAAGCACCAATAATCACCAGCTTTTGATATTTTTTCTTTTCGTCTAGCATTATTTTTTCTGATAGATTTTATGATTCTGGTGAATGGTTCTGAATTGAGGATAGCTATCCATAAATCTTAAGGATTCCTTTGCACCGAGGCATAATAACCCTTCAGAATCTAGGCTATTAGTTAATATATCTATCACTTGATTTTGTAATTCCTTTTCAAAATAAATCAGAACATTACGACACAAAATCAAATCAAATGAACCAAAATGATGCTCATCCATTAGATTTTGTGTAGCAAAAGCTATTTTCTTAAGAAATTGTTCTTTTAGATGATATTTATCGTCTTTAAAATCGAAAAACTTATAGAAATCAATATTGAAATTTGTAGCTCCAAGGTTTTTCAAATACTCTTTAATATAGGTTGTATCTAAAATTCCTTTAGAGGCTTTCTCAACAATTTGCATATTAAAGTCAGTTGCTACAATACGCTCATAAGGAATTTTAAAATGCTCCATCATCATTAATATAGAATAAGCTTCTTCTCCAGATGCACAGGCAGAAATCCATATACTCAATGGCTTTTGCTCGGGCACCTGAACTAAAAACTGATGCAAACTCTCGTAAAATAATGGATCGCGAAACAACTCTGTAACATTAATAGAAAGATCTTCGAACAAAGCATCAAAGGCTGCTTTATTCTTTATAACATCCTCTTTCATTTCAGTAAAACTGCTATATTTTGCAAAGGTCAATCTATGGCGAAACCTTCTCTTCAAATGAGCTTTCCCGTATCTCCTAAAATCAATCCCATAAGTTTTGAAAATTTTTTCCAAAAAAGATTCTAAAACTTCGTCACTTATTTCTAATATATGATTACTCATCTTGCGCTAATTATTAATTACTCTTTCTAAATCTGGTCTTTTAAATGGCTTACTGATGTATGCATCCATTCCTGCATCGAAACATATCTGATCGTCACCTTTTAAGGCATTGGCAGTCATTGCTGTAATCTTTATGGGATCCAGATTATTTTCCTTTTCATATTCTCTAATTTTTATAGTGGCTTTTAGGCCATCTAAAACAGGCATTTGGATGTCCATTAAAATCATATCAAATTCGCCATCGATATATTTTTGGAATGCAATTTCTCCATTATCAGCTACGGTCACGTTATGCCCCCATGCTTCCAAATTATATACTGCTACTTTCTGATTAATCATATTATCTTCTGCCAATAAGATCCGTAATTTTGGAACATTAGAATCTTCTGGTTTATTAGCATCCTTTTCTTCAATCACATCCACTTCATGACTAATACCGAAAACCACCTCTTCAATAGTATTATATAAGCTCAAGCGTTTTAATGGCTTATTCATATAGGCTGAAATTTCCAATACTTTTTTATCGTCACTACTCACCACATTCTGCTGAGCAGTCAATAACACAAACTTGGTTTTCAAGTTTATAAACTTGCTCTGCAATTCTTTAATAAACTGAGTCCCATTCATTTCAGGCATTTGGTAATCCACAAATATCACGTCAAAAGGATTCATATTCTTTTCATATTCAGCAACAAGCTCTATACCTTGCTTTGTACCAAATGCACTTACTACTTTTGCTTCTTTGGCATCCAAATATTTAGCAAATATCATTTGAGAAGGCTCATGATTATCAACTATCATAATATTTAGATCCTGATAATTTCTATCTTCAATTTGCTTTTGTTGTATTTGATCCTTATCAATATTAAAGGAAGCAGTAAAATAAAAAGTACTTCCTTCTCCAGCTACACTTTCAACACCGAAAGCCCCATTCATCTTTTCAATTAGTTTTTTTGAAATAACTAAACCAAGACCAGTTCCTCCAAACTTTCGGGTTGTAGAAGCATCCACTTGAGTAAAGCTCTTGAATAGTTTCTTCTGGCCTTCTTCTGAAATACCAATGCCTGTATCCACCACTTTAAACATCAAATGAGCTTTATTGTTCGTTACCTTTTGTAACTCACAACTGATAGTAATAGCTCCACTTTCTGTAAACTTTACTGCATTATTAGCAAGGTTCATAATGACTTGTTGCAATCTCACAGGGTCACCTATTAATGAAAGTGGAATCTCATTATCTATATAAGTATAAATCTCATCGTTTTGCTCCGCTGCTTTAAACTGTAATACATCAGCCGTATCTTCAATAATGGTTTTGATACTAAATGGAATACGTTCCATTTCAATTTTTCCAGCTTCAATTTTGGAGAAGTCTAAAATGTCATTAATAATGGTCAAAAGGTTATTTGCGGAGGTGGAAATGAGTTTAATATATCCTTGTTGTTCCACATTCAACTTGGTTTGTGACATGATATCTGAAATTCCGATAACCCCATTCATGGGAGTTCGGATTTCGTGAGACATGTTAGCCAAGAACATTGATTTAGCTTTGGTAGCTGCATTGGCCTTTTCAACAGCAATTTCGAGCTGTTTTTGCGCCTCTTTACGCTTCACATTCTCATTCTCCAAAGCATCTTTTTGCTTTTTAAGCTCCTCTTCACTCTTCATCAAACTTTGAGCTTGTAACTCCAATTCTTCATTAGTCACCTGTAATTCTTCTTGTTGAACCTGTAGGTTTTCTTCGGATACTTGTAAAGATTGAGCTTGCTTTTCAAGAGTTTCATTAGTTACCCGTAACTCTTCTGTTTGAACTTGTATCTGCTCGAGCAAGGACTGAGTTTCTAACCTAGACTGTGTCATAGATAGTGAAATGGCCAGGCTTTCTTTCAAAACACCTGTTAGCTCTAATTCATTTTGTTTAAACTTTTCAAAAGATGCCAATTCTACTAATCCTATAAGCTGATCATTCAATTGCAGAGGAATTAAAACGATTTGAATTGGTTTTGCTTGACCAATGGAGGTCTTCATTTGATAGAAATCAACTGGAATATTATTGATCAGTTGAATCTTATTCATTTTCTCGGCGGATTGTCCTACAATTCCACTTCCCAGCCTTACAGTATTCATCTCAAAAGAACCCTCTACACCAATAGTAGCTTGGGGCTTTAATGTTTTACTAAAAGAGTCGTAGATATAAAAAGCGCCGAGAGGGGCGTGTAAAAATATAGATACTGAATTTAAGGCTTTGGCTGAGAAATCTTTAATATTGGTAGCAAATCTTGTTTTATCAAACAAATCATTCTCCGCTTCCCTAATACTCATTTGATGTCGATTAGAACTTTCCAATTCGAGTAGTTTTTGGGCCATTTTATTAAAACTAATCGCTAATTGATCTTTTTGAGATTTCACTCTAACTTTTACATTGTATTTACCATTTTCAATCTCTTTAACTTGCTTAATCAACTCATAATTGCTATTAGTTAAGATATTAAGAATTCGTGCGGTTTTGGCTATTTCATCCCTACCACTTACTCTAATTGGTTTTGGAGTAATCCCTTTACTGAGTTGGTTTAATGAATAAATAATTCTACCTAAACTCTTCCTATAGAATAAGGTGTAAACAAAAAGCAATACTATTGACAATAATAAAGCGAAACTAAATCTACTTAGCATTAAACTAAATAGGATATCCATCTCATCTTTTACAAAACTATTATAAGGAAGCATGATTCCTATATAATAATTGAATAATGGATGATAAGTGTAATAAATCATGACATCGTCACCCAAAGAAGAGTCTTTTAATCGCAACCTGACAATCGATTCATTTTCTACTTGGCCATCACTTCTATTCATTAGATAATTAGATATCAAACTGTTATACAGAAGCAACTGTTTTTTATCATTTGAAGTTTTAATATTCATGCCTTCAAGCTGAGGATGCATGAGCATCTGCCCTTCAAACTTGTTATTATCTGACATGATAAAGGCATAACCATCTTTTAGAAAACGATCGCCTTTAAGTTTCTTACTTACCGTTTTCAACTCCGATTCTTTCTCTCCAACATATAATATGCCTTGAATTTTTCCATCAACGTAAATAGGCTCATAAGCTGTAGTATACCAATCATCTACAACAAATGCCCTACCATTAAAAACCTTTCCTTTTTCAATGGTTTTAATCACTTCTGAAGAGTTTGGAATAAAAGTACCGACCGCCCTTTTCTTACCAAGAGTATAGACATTAGTGGAAATTCTTAAATAACCCTCCTCTATTTTTTGGAAAATAGTAACAGTAGAAGGACCTAGATCCCTAATTTTATCTACAATAAAATAATTGTTTTGAATTGGAATTCCATCCAAAGTCCAAGCATCTACCATAACAACAGTGGTATCTTTAGTGATTTGATTAACCGCTTGATATTGAATTTTGTTTTTAGAATCAACTTTTATTTTCCCAGAATAGTTCCTATAAAATAAAAGGTGAGCAATTTTTATATTGTCCTTCACCTCAACTTGCATATCCTTATAGGCCAAGTCAAACTCACCTACCATACTACTCACATGGTGGTATAGATAATCATCGTTATGTCTTGTGATTAACTCCTTTTGGTGCTTATAAACAATATACCCAGTTATGGAGAAAACTAGAAATAGTAAAAAAGCTATAAATAAAAATAGCTGAATGGTTATTGAAAATCTCTTTAATAAATTCATGTTCGATGTTTTGTGGCTATTCAAATATAATGAATATTTATGAACTTTCCATCCTAAGGTTTGGATTTTATCTCAATATGAATTTTACAATAGGGTTACCCATTTAGTTCACAAATAGTTGTATATGAGTATATTATTTTGTA
>NZ_JABKCA010000088.1 GCF_013166655.1 Lentimicrobium sp. L6 | reverse complement strand
AAATAATATACTCATATACAACTATTTGTGAACTAAATGGGTAACCCTATAAAATTAATCATATCCTCTTCTACAAAATTTTCATCATTTTTTGGAAAAAAAGTAGAGATGGCACTTTTTTCCATTGTCACATTAGTGACTTCATAGGCAATATAAAAGGGACGATCATTTGTACCCTCCAAAAAATCATCATAATACCAATAATCACCATAATCCTCATTGGCTCTAAACATATAAACCCTAGTTTGCAAACTATTACAATTCACGCCTATCCCTTCTTCACTTATATTCTCCATTGACCACGAAGTGGAAGAACTTAAGGCATACTTACTGGTATATTGGGTAGTCATTTTTGTTTCCCCTTCGAAATCATAAACCCCTTTTATGTGAAACACTGTCATTTCTGCCTTAAAGGTAAATGAAGCACTATGAGAACTTGTATTTTCAATTTCATCTTCAAAACTAGATTCAATTGCTAATTGTCCACCAGAAGTACCAGGCCCAGACCATTCCAATACATTATTTAATTGTGCACCATAATAATTGACCAAAATAAGCAACACTATCTCTATTCATCCAATCCATCATACTAGGATCGTTGGGAGAATCAATATAATGCGGTGCTTCATTCAAGGGGCGACCTAATTCAAAATGAACGGTATAACCTGTGTTTCTAAACATATAGGTAGTATCTTCATTTATTGGTGTTGTATAAATATCGGCATCCCACCACGGAAACATCATAAATGAATACCTTTTTAATGCTGGAATATAATACATATAATAGGAAGACTCTTGATTAATCTCATCTAGCTCTTGTGTTTGCTTTACTATACTAGTAAATTCTTTACTTTTATAATTCATTTTTTCATTAGTCTGTGTCCAAGAGCCACCGGGTAACAATTCGGCTTTTTGAATGACCAATTTCCCTTCATAAGCAAGCCCCGCTTCAATTGTATTTGTATATGTATTCTCACCTTTTATTGACAAAGATTTTTCCTCCGTATTGGAAAACTCTAACTCTAAACTAGTCGGTTGAGTTTTTACTGGATATATTGTATCCCACACATCCCAGTCTATAGGTGCAGGAGGAGCACCATCGGTAATTCCAGCCAAAATCCAAAATTTCCTTCCTTCTTCATCATCAAGTTGACTAAAGTCGGTATAAGCAGAATGTGCTTCAGCATGAATGGTGTAAATATCAGAATTAAAATAACTATACCCAAGTGTTTTATCTTTGGTTGTATTAATTACTAAAATTCTTTTCTGGAAGGAATCATCTCCTTCTAAGTTAATATCATTTTTAATGCAATCGAGTGGTTTGGGGAAATAGCTCACATTGAGGACTGTATTTTTACCATGCTTATTATAGTAATCTTCCGATGAAAGGTTCATATACTGAACGTTCTCCGTTAACTGGCCCAAACCTTCCTCGCCTGTAAAATAGTATTCCAAAAACATAATATCAATTCTATTCTTATATAAACCATCATCATTATGGTCATCATCCTCAGCCCAAAATGCCCAGACCCTATTGGGATTAGTTGGCTTAGAATCTATAAGTTGACCATTAGATTGAATGGATCCAGTACCCACTTTTACATTTCTACCACCCACATAATTAAGAAACATATTTGCATCTTCACTAAGATTTAAATTTGTAATATCACGGTTGAATGCTCTACATGTTGAGCTCTTTTGTACTCCGAATATTAAAATATTCTTTGAATTATATCTGGCAATTTCAATACTGGTAATCCACCGTTCTTTTGTATCTATACCATAATCTAAATCACGATTAAAAACTAGGTCTATATTAATATTATCGAAGTTATATTCAGAAATCCATGAGTTACCTTTTTTATCACTTGCCGCCAATATAACTTTCGAACCCCAAACATATGCTGCAGTATAATAATAGTCACTATTATTATATTTTAAAGAAGAAGTAATTTCTATTGAGTGCATTTTTTCGGTATTCAAGTCATAATACTTTAAATAAAACTTAGAGTTGTTTTTACTTATACAAAAGAGTTTATCATCGAACCCCCAGAAAGCGGCGCAAGATCGTTGGTAAATCACACCTTCACTATCACTAAGTTTATTGCTATACATGTCATTCATAGACAAATCAGAATTAAGACTATGTATATCTAGAAGGAAATCTCCATCATTAGTCCATTGTCGAATTCCGTAAGTCACCCCATTATATAGCATGAAATTCCACAAATTCGAATTATCCTCGGCATCAGCATGCCCACTTGTTTGTACATTAATAATTGGGGCTCTTTTATCTTTAGCAAAAGCAGAAAAAGAAACAAAAAATGCCAATAAAATAGTTAGTATAATATATCTTGTTTTCATAATATAGTCCTCCTTTAAAATTTGTATGATAACACAGTACGAATAGTGATATTTTGATATCCACTTGCAAACAAAGACCACTCAATAGCATCACTAATGCTCCAATCAAATCCCAATAATGCATCTAAATTAGTCTTCGAGGTCATCTCATAATCCTTTTCTTCCAAAAATGATTGCAAGTCTGTTTTTTTTGTAATATCAATAGATATAGAACTAGAATAATAATACAAACCCAAACCACCCTTGATTCTAAAATTCTTGACATGATATCCTCCCATAATATTCAATCGTGGATATATACTTGAAAATGTAGTTTCATACTCTGTTTTATAACTTCCCTCAAAAGAATAGGTATAACTATTCATATCTGAATTACAACTGGCATAACTAAACAATGGCTGGGCTATGACAGTCCAGTCCTCATTAATGTGGTAATCAATGTCTGCAAATAGGCCCAAAGAATAATTTATTCCCTTTTGAGTAAACTCCAACTGTATTTCATCATCAGCTCTATCTTTTTCGATATGACTAACCGTTGGAATACCCAATTCAACACCAATATCAATATTCCATTTAGATTGCGAATTATTCAAAATATTATAGGCGAAACCAACATTTGAACTCGTCCATAATTGAGTTGATGAATAAAGAGAATTAAATTCATCAAGCTCATCAGTATCCCAATCATTCCAGCCAAAACTTTCAGTATCGATTCTTAATTGGGAAGAATAAGAATGGAGTTCTAAATCCATCATCCCAATGTTAAACGAAAAGTACACTTTACTTTTCTTGTCCTTCGTCACTGTATCTTGAGCATATAGATAGCCACATAGCAAAAATACAGCGGTTGTAAATAATAGTTTTTTCATAATACTTTTTTAAATGTTCATACCAAATTTAGAGAATCCTATTTATTTCAACGCAATTTAGCAGTCCCAAGTTCTCAAAAACCTGTCTCATTAGCTTAAATAGAACACAATAGAAAAAAATAGATTATTCTGGATAGAAATCCAATCTAGCTCAAAAATACACCTAAGTAAAATATTCACATCAGCAAGATCAATCTCATTCCTTGCTGATTCAGTGCAGGTTAAACAAGTTAATTATTTACACTATCATGGAATATCTATTTAGAAATACACTTGGTTTATATGTATTTTTTGATGAACTTTGGGTTTCGCAAAACAAATAAATACAATACAAGCAAAACCAGATAATAAGTACAAATGATTGAGATTTTCCCCTTAACTTTCTTTATATTATTCATTGTATATATATCGTTTGGAATCATCATCCATAGCATTTCAACATTAAATTCAAGCAAAGATGGTCTGGGATATGTATCCCTTTTCTATTATAGTCGAGCCTTTCTATTTCTGGGTCCAGCCATGCTTCTTTTCACTAACAATATCGGTTGGTCAGTTTATTACTCTGGGCCACTTAAGGTATTGATGATACCTCTTTTATATTTGTATTTTTCAAAACTCGACCAAGAGAACAAGAAATTAAAAAAAGGAGACCTCACGCACCTGCTCCCCTTTTTCTTTGAAATTTTATTTACTTTACCCATTGCATGCCTACATGCCGAGGAGATTGCAAATCCTGAAAGCATTAAGATATCTTCCATCCTGAGTATTCAATGGGATGAGAATTTCTATTTTAATCTCTTAGCCATTACAGCAAGAAGCATCGCACTTATTCAGGCCATCATATACTCCATTCTGATCTCAAGAACCTATATCAAATTAAAGAAAAGCTTCTTAGACCATAATTCTTTTGTATCCTTTACTAATTTAAACTGGATAAAATGGGTAAGTTATTTATTTATTATTAATGGATTTATATCTGGTTTTGAACTATTTGGCCTTTTCAATATTCCAATTATATTTGTATTAACTGCATTATTCCTCCTTTTCATCGCATTTTACTTTTTAATTTATTCCATATTACAAAAAACCGTATACTACAAAAGCTCTATTCATTCAGAACAGCATATACATGATATTGAAGATGATATCAAAGAAGAATCCAATATTATTCTAAATAAATTTAAAGATCAGCAACTGTATTTACTCCAAGATATATGTTTACAAGAAGCCTCCAATCAATTGGGTATTGCAAAGTACAAATTGAGCAAATATGTTAAAATAGGAGGCTATGAAAATTTTTATCATTTCGTGAACATGATGAGAGTAAATACAAGTAAAGAATTATTGCGAAATATCTCTCATCAATATAGTATCGATTCCGTTGTTACCGATTCTGGATTTAATTCCAGGAGTACCTTCTACCGCGTTTTCAAAGAATACTGCGAAATGACCCCTACTGAATACATAAAACAATCAAAAGAAATTTGGTTATAACAACTTAGGAGAAGGTTTTCTTTGTTGGCCTCTTCACAAACAACATCCCAGCAAGAGTACTAATCACTGCAACCAAGAAGGCTGGGATAAATGAAGATTTCGCATTGAATTGTTCCGGTAAAAACACGCCCAGCAAGAAAAATGTAAGATTGACTACAAAGGCTAAAACTACACTTACAAAAGCGACATAACGATATCGATAAGGATCTTTTTTAGAAAGTGCGATTAGTGTAATGGGTGTATAAATCACTATCATCGATATCCCAACGACCATTAAATCCACCACCTTGGGAAAGCTTAAAGCAATAAACAATGCCATTACTCCAAATACTAAACTGATTAATCGAATGCTTTTTTGCAATTGAGAAGAGGACTTCTCTTTATGTTTCCAACCCAAGAAATCTCTTGCTGTAGAAATGGAGATGATATTAAGGAAACTATCACCAGAAGACATTAATGCAGATAATAAGCCGACCACAGCAAAGCCAAGTATTATAGGCTGAGAATGATCATTTAGAAATAAATAAGTTACATCTTCACTAACCAATTGGTCACCATGAGTGATTCTAATAGTCATTCCCACCAAAGGAAAAATTAAATAAAATGGCAACATCCCAATCCCCGACCAAAAACTCATTTGTTTGGCTACTTTATCACTCTTTGCTGCCAACACTCTTTGCCAAATATCCATCCTCACCAATACTGACCAACTTAAAAACAAGGGCAAGGCCACTAAAAAAGCTATCCCCTCAGCTGTTCCATTAACCATTTTAGTTGGCAGTTCTGAAAGACGACTTAATCCTTCGGTATCCGCCCATATACCAGGAATAAAGATGAAGATAATCATGAGAACGATAATAATAAACTGAATGGTATCGGTTATAATCACACCAGCCATACCTGCGAATGCTGTATATCCTATGATAACCAAGCCTGATAAAATAGCTGCATAAGTATAATCCATTTGAAAAGCATACTTTAAAAGACTAGCCATAGCCACAAACTGTGCTGCTAATAGGAAAAAGAATATAAAAACATTAACGCCAGTAACCATTCCTGAGAACATTCTGGCAAAACGAGGCTCTTCATTGGATTTGGTAAATCGCATATTCAAGAACTGAGGAAAGGAATAAATATTTTCTTTCACTCCCATTTTATGAATCCTTCCAGCATATCGAATCATTATCATAAAACCCATCACATAAGCAATTCCTATACCAACAGCAGCAAATCCCGATTCATAACCCATAGCCATTAGACCAATAGAAGTCCCGCCTCCAACAAAAGTGGCTAGTGTTGTAAATACCAAAGGAAGTAATTTAGTCTTACGGTTATTGACCAAATAATTCTCTAAGTCATGCGTATTCACATGCTTAACGGTAAGATAAATAATGAAAACTAGATAAATAAGGATCCAAAAGATATACCAATTCATATAAGGTTTTTGGTAAAAATAGTAAAAATGATGAAATACAAAAAAAAAGCAAGTCAGGGGGGACTTGCTTTTCAATCTTCTGGAGAGAAGTAAATTTAATGCGTTAAGATCTTGGGAACGGGTATTTCCCTTTTTTCTTTCGACAAATGTACAGTACTCACTTGTATTAATAGGAGCAAATGTTCAAACAAGCTATTCTATCTATTAAGTGTCCGTCCCAAATGATAATACGCGAATAGCACATCTCATTAAAACCAGTGTATAACATGGTTATACGCAATATACCAAAGTTATAATTAATGAGATAAAAAAAGGCAAGCTTGGGGGGAAGCTTGCCTGACTCTTGGAGAGAAGTAAATTTAATGCGTTAACCTATTTAAATAGGGTATCTTAAACAACAGGGCAAATATAAGATGCATATTTGAACTAAATGTCCTAAATGAACATCTGTAGCCAAGTAATGAATAAGCGCAATGGTTTATTGAATATTCTCCTTTATGCCTTTGTTAATTGATGGAAAACATGTTCCAGATTACTATCTTTCTTGTTCATGCTCAGTATTTGAATATCTGATTTTACTGCCCACTGAAACAATGATTTCCTGATTTCTTCATCACCAGAAGCAATAATCTCAAATGAAAGATCATTTATTTTAATCACATTTGTAACTCCTTTGATTTTATTCAATTCAGAAAGCTCAACTTTTTTATCCATCTCTATCTGTATGGTTTCTGTGTTTCCAAGAAGTTTACTCAATTTGGACGTTGCATCATCCGCAACAATTTTACCATTATTAATAATAATAACTCTATCGCAGATAGCTTCCACTTCTTGCATAATGTGTGTAGAAAGCAAAACGGTTTTCTCCTTACCTATAGACTTAATCAAGTCGCGAATCTCCACCAACTGATTGGGATCCAAACCTGTAGTTGGCTCATCGAGGATTAGTATTTCTGGTTCGTGAATTAAGGATTGAGCCAAACCCACTCGTTGACGATAACCTTTTGATAAAGCTCCTATCTTTTTATTTTGTTCTACTTTTAATCCTGTTAACTCAATCACTTTATTAATGCGCTCCTCAATATTATCTTTCATTTTATAAATCCCAGCCACATAATGGAGATATTCTCTAACATACATTTCCGGATATAGAGGATTATGCTCTGGCAAATAACCAATCTTAGCCTTCACTTTCAAAGGTTCTTCCATCACATCAAAACCATAAACACGTGCTTCTCCGGAACTTGGAGGCAAAAAACAACTAATAATTTTCATTATTGTTGATTTACCAGCTCCATTAGGTCCTAATAAACCCGTGATTTCACCTTTATTAATAGTTAAGCTAACTTGATCCAATGCTTTTTGTTCTCCATAAAGCTTGGTTATATTTTGCAATTCAATGGTCATGCTTTATTTTTTTTGCGAAAATACAGATTTTTAGAAAACCAATGAACAAAAGTATTTCAAAGATATATTCAAAAAAAGAAAAAGGTCGGAAGTACCAAGACAGCAGCTTAAAGCCTTCTATCTTGTAGACTATTGTGCTGTATTCCAAATTGAACTCCTATGTATTTTATTCAACCTCCACAATTTACAATCAAAACAAAATCGCAATAACAATATGAATAAAGAAAATATTTTTAATTAAACGCTTGGTCAATTGAAAATATTTACTAATTTTGACCAATCGTTCAGTCAATAGACAAATCTCTTTGTACCGAAAGCATTATAGGTCTGTTTTACGAATGAAATTCGTTGTAATAATTACTAAATATGGCTGGAAGTTGGAAGCCCGAAGTAGATTTACTTCTAGCTTCAGACTGTCGACTTCGAACCACAAAACTTGTAGAAACTGAAATACTAAATAACACAGTTTCAACTAAAGAATGAGACCAATAAATATGTCACCAAGAACAAAAGAACAATTCGAAAACATTAGGCAAGAAAGAAAGCAACAAATACTCGATGCTGCCCTCGAAATTTTTGCCAAAAATGGATATTACAAAGCAAGCATCAGTCAAATAGCAACAGAAGCCAAAATATCTAAAGGCCTCCTATATAATTACTTTCAAAACAAAGAAGAATTGCTTACCGAGGTTATGTCTGATGGAATCAAATATCTATTGAGAGGATATGGGAAACAATCAGAAGACAATGCCAAAGACCAACTTAAGAAAATGATAGAACAAAGTTTCGATATGATGGATGAAGACCAGAAGCATTGGCAGCTTTATTTCTCCACCATGATGCAAACAGAAGTCCAAGCTTTAGTCATGGAAGAGATGATGGTCACTCTAATGCCTGTATTTGAAAATTTAGCTGCTATTTTCGGAGAATTGGGTTTTGACACTCCCTTACAGGAGGCTCAGTTATTTGGCGCTATGCTAGATGGTTTTGGAATGAACTATCTCATCAATCCTCAGGCTTTTCCTAAAGAGTATTGTATCAAAAGATTATGTGAAATATATCAATTAAATAAATAGATATGAAAACAAGAATAATATTGATTTGTCTTTTACTAGTTGGGTTAGCCCTCAACTTTCCTTCAAAGGCACAAACAGATGAAAAAGCAAAAGAAATAGTAAAAAAGGCTCATGAGATCACTCTAGGAAAAACAAGTAAGACCACCATGACCATGAAAATCATTCGTCCTGAATGGACCAGAGAAGTGAGCATGCAAAGTTGGAGCATAGGGACAGAAAATTATCTGATTTATATTATGTCACCCGCCAGAGATAAAGGACAAGTATTCTTAAAAAGAGAGAAGAATATGTGGAATTGGATTCCCAGTATTGGGAGAATGATTAAGATTCCACCAAGCATGATGATGTCGAGCTGGATGGGTTCTGATTTTAATAATGATGAATTGATGAAAGAAAGTTCATTGGTAGTGGATTACACCCATCAATTTTTAAAGGAAGAAGAAATTGATGGAATGCCATGTTATCAAATTGAATTGACGCCCCTCCCTTCTGCTCCAGTTGTTTGGGGAAAAGTCATCTTATGGATAAGCAAAGAAAAATCCTTTAGCCTAAAAAGCGAATTCTACGATGAAGATGGAGTTCTGGTAAATGTTCAAAGTTCATCAAAGGTAAAAATGTTTGGAGATCGCGAACTCCCTTCTTACATGGAAATGATTCCGGTAAAAAAGGAAGGTCATAAAACCATCATGATAATAACAGATGCAGAGTACAATGTGAAGGACATTAATGAAAAGATGTTCTCTCAGCAGATGATGAAGAGGATACGTCCAGAATAAAAAGAAAAAGTTAGAAGTTGGAAGCTAGAAGGAAGAAGGAAGAATCTTCGTGCTTCAAACCTCATGCTTCAAACCAAATAACAATAAGCATAATACCCTTCAACAAACTCAGGGTACAAGATCAATGTCTCAACAAGGACAAATAACAAATTATGAAAACATCATTAATTATAGCCTGGAGAAATATATGGCGCAACAAGAGGAGGTCACTGATTACAATGGCCGCCATCTTCATGGCAGTATTTCTCTCGGTATTTATGCGCTCCATGCAAAAGGGTACTTATAGCCAAATGATTCAAGGTGGCATCAATCAAGTGGGCTATATCGAGATTCACAAAGATGGATATTGGGATAATCAAAACATCAATAAAGCCATGGTTATATCACCAGAACTCAGGGAAAGCATACGCTCTATTCCAAATGTGAAGGAAGTTACACCAAGGCTCAGTAATTTTGGACTGTGCTCTTCAGGCAATCAAACTAAAGCAGGTATGGTTATAGGTGCAAATCCTGAATTGGAAAACAGACATACCGCTTTAGCCAAGAAAATCATTTGGGGTAATTACTTAAGCAATCATGATAATGGCATATTGGTAGCCGAGAACTTAGCCAAATTCCTTAAACTGGCTAAAATCACCAAGGATACTATAATTGAAGAAGACGGAAGTATGACATTTTTCAAAAATGTAGAAATGCTGCAAGATAGCTTGGTGATTATCAGTTCCGGCTATCAAGGAAACAGTGCCTTTGGCTTATTCCCCATTAGAGGAATTATTAGCTTACCAACTCCTCAGCAAAATGGCTCTATGGTTTATATGAGTTTACAAGAAGCTCAGTATGTATTTAGCCCCTACGTTCCCAATCTTTGCACCTCGATATCATTAGATTTACATGATCCTGAAAAAATAGAGGAGACCCAAATAGAGCTTTCAAAAACCCTTGGCGAAAAATACGAGGTAATGACTTGGGGCAGCATGCTCGCCGAACTCGTTCAAGCTATTCAACTTGATAATGCTGGTGGAATTATGATGATGGGACTACTTTATGTAATTGTGGGTTTCGGATTATTGGGAACCATTATTATGATCAGCCTAGAAAGAAGAAAAGAAATGGCTGTGATGGTTTCTGTGGGAATGAGAAAAAGCAGATTAACCTTGATGATGATATTTGAAACGATAGTTTTAGGAATTGGAGGCGTGGTCATAGGAATCCTCCTCAGTCTTCCTTTTGTTTATTATCTCAATGTAAATCCAATTCTACTACAAGGAGAAATGGCCACCATGATGGAATCCTATAATATAGAACCTATACTTCCATTTTCTATGGACCCTATGATATTTTTTGGGCAAGGAATCGTTATTTTATTGATTTCCTTTATTGCAGCCCTCTACCCTATCTATAGTATTATGAGAATTAAACCTACTGATGCACGTTAAAAAATAAGCCTTATGAATATAAAAATATCATGGAAAAATGTTTGGCGTAATAAGCTTCGTAGCTTAATAATTATCCTTGCCATAGCGGTAGGTCTCTTTGGCGGTATATTTACCAATGCCTTCTTTGTGGGGATGCTAGACCAAAGAATCAATGCCGTAATTAGCAACGAGACTGCTAATATACAAATACATCACCCTAGCTTTCTTTTAGACGAATCCATAAACAATGGAATTGAAAATGGCATTGCAGTGATAGATAAAATTAAAGCTGTTGAAGGCATTAAGGGTATCAGTCCCAGAATTAATGAAACAGGAATGGCCAGCACTGCTGAAGCCAATACCGGAGTCATGATTAATGGAATCGACCCAAAAATGGAAAAGGAAGTGACTAAAATTCATCAAAAGCTTTATGAAGGGGAATATCTAAAAGCCTCCTTTCAAATCCCTATTCTTATTGGCAAAAAACTATCGGAAAAGCTAAATGCCGATATAGGAGATAAAGTTATTTTATCGATGGCAGATGGTGAAGGAGAAGTGGTTTATGCTGCCTTTAAAGTTTGGGGTATTTATAATACAAACAACGATATGTTTGATGGGATTCATGTTTTTGTATTGAAAGATGAATTACAAAAGCTTCTCAAAACTCCACAAAACTATGTGTCTGAGATTGCTATTTCGATGGATGACGACCAATTCACTTTAAAGGCAAAAGATGAAATGATAAGCCTCCTCCAAACAGAAGTGGATCAAAAAGAAATCATCGTTCAGGATTGGAAAGAAATAGATCCGAGTTTAAATATGATGATTCAAAGCATGGATACTTTTGCTTGGTTCTTCATCATCATTATTTTAATTGCGCTGGCGTTTGGAATCATAAACACTATGATTATGGTAGTGATGGAGAGAACTCGTGAGCTTGGAATGCTCATGGCGATTGGAATGAACAAGAAAAGAGTCTTTAGTATGATTCTATGGGAAACTATCTTCCTTTCCTCCGTAGGCGCGATTACTGGTCTCTTTTTCTCGGCTTTAGTTATTGGCTATTTCGGAAGAGTTGGCTTAGATTTATCCTTGTTTGGGAAGGGAATGAATTCCTTGGGTTTTGATACCATTATCTACACAAAATCTAGCATCGAATTTTATCTAAGCGTGGCATTTTTGGTCTTTATCACAGCCATTATTGCTTCCATATTTCCTGCTCGCCAGGCCTTGAAATTACAGCCCGCAGAAGCAGTGAGGGATTAGAGTGGGAAGCGGGAAGTTAGAAGTTGGAAGCAGGAAGTAAATCAAGCTTCAAACTTCATGCTTCGAGCTTCAAACCTTTCAATTAAAAAAAAACAAGAAACAAGAAAACATATATATCATGTCAATTATAGAAATAAAAGACCTCAGAAAAACATATAATGAAAAAACAGTTCCTGTTCATGCCGTTAATGGAATAGACTTACAAATTGAGGAGGGTGAATTTACAGCTATTGTTGGTCCTTCTGGTTGCGGAAAGACAACCTTTTTAAATATGGTGGGTGGCTTGGATGTGTCCACAAGCGGAAGCGTAAAAATAGATGGACAAGACATTTCTGGCTTAAGTTCAAAGCAACTCATCGATTTTAGGTTAAATCATATTGGATTTGTGTTTCAGGCTTACAACCTCATTCCTGTGCTTACTGCTGTTGAAAATGTGGCCTTTATCATGGAGTTACAAGGAGTTTCAAAAGCCGAACGAGAAAAAAGAGCCAAGGAATTATTAGAGCAGGTAGGCATTGGAGATAAATTCAATAGCCGCCCCAATCAACTTTCGGGTGGACAACAGCAAAGAGTAGCAGTAGCTAGGGCCTTGGCTAGTAAACCAAAATTCATATTAGCTGACGAACCCACTGCCAACTTAGATTCACAATCCACAGGAGATTTATTAGATATGATGGCCGATTTAAATCAGAAGCTAAATATCACTTTCCTATTTGCTACTCACGACCAACGAGTAATGGATAGAGCACGAAGAATTGTCACTCTTACTGATGGTAAGATTAGTTCTGACGAAATTAGAAAATAAACTAATCATGAAAAAGGTAATCATTTTCCTATTATTGCTATGGGCTTTTAACTCTCAAGCTCAAAAGAAAATTGAAATTGACGGGCGCATAGAAGGTATGCCTGTTTATATGGCCAATAATAAATCTGACCTTTCAGCCATAGGAATTTCTAGCGATCAAATCATGACCTATACTGAGCTGAATAATAGAATCAATTTACGTTGGTATCCCATAAATGAATTAAGCTTGGAAGCTGGAATTAGAAATAATTTCACTTTTGGCAATATGGTTTATCAAACCAATAAAGCCTTGGATGGTGCCTATAATGATTTACTGGTATATGATGATGGATATTTGAATTTAACCAAGAAATGGTCGGAAAGTAATAATGGTGTGTTCTATTCTAATATCGATAGGCTTTTTGCCACTTTAGAGTTGGGGAAATTTAATGCCAAGATTGGTAGACAAAGAATCAACTGGGGAATGAATATGGTTTGGCAACCCAATGATATTTTCAATACTTTTAATTATTTGAATTTCAACTATCCCGAAAGGCCAGGAAGTGATGCCATCAGGGTTCAATATTATACTGGCTATACCTCAACATTAGATGTAGCCTATAAAATTGACTATGAAGAAAGAAGTACCTACGCCGCTCGCTATGTTTTTAACCAATGGAATTACGATTGGCAATTGATGGGTGGTGTGATGAATCAAGAATATTTTGTTGCTGGCCTTGGTTGGTCGGGAAGTATTAAAGGAGCAGGTTTTTCAGGTGAAGCCTCCTATTATTCTCCCATGATTAGCGACACTGCATTCCAGGAAACCTTAATTACTACTGTCTCGTTCAACTATACCTTCTCAAAAGGACTTTTTCTACATACTTCTCTACTCTATAATTCCAATGGAAGCACAGGAAAAGCAGGTCGAGGATTCTTTGTGATGATGGATAATATTTCTGCCTTGGATTATACTTTATCAATGGCTCAAGTTTTTGCTCAAGTTTCTTATCCTTTGACTCCTCTCATTAAGATTGATATGTCAGGAATCATCAATCCCTTTGATGGTAGTTTTTATTTAGGCCCCTCTGTTGATTTCTCATTAACAAAGGATGTGTCCTTATACTTCATTGCCCAAACCTTTTTCGGAGAATCCGGATCAGAATACGGAGACTATGGTCAGATGTATTTTGCTCGTATTTCTTGGGCTTTTTCTAATTAGTCTAGTTTTCATAATTTATTAAGAAGATACGCTTATCACACATATCATTAGGAGGGTCAGAGTATCTTTACAGTTCTATAATAAAAAAAGAAAAGTTATATAATGCCAAGCACCCCATTTTTAGATCGTCGTATACAAGTGAAAAAAACCGCAAACGCCACATTGATACGATATATAAAAGATTGAAATAATTACAAAAAGCAGTTTGATCGGATTGGTGCTCTTTTGGTAGAGTGTCTAGTGCGAGAGAATTAATTTTGCCCCAACAAACAACACCCTTTCAAACCGCTGTATGCCAGCACTACAAACCAAAGTTTGCAAAAGAGTTATTTTTCACACCCAATATTTCTATTATAAAATGCAAAAAACACTTTGAGATAAAACCTATTTCAAAAAAAATCATGTTAAATTATTTGACACTTGTGTAAGATAAATTTACAACGTCTTTTACAATACGAAACCATAATGCCTTGATTATGTATACATTACGGTTACGGCATTATATTTGAACATATTAAATTCATTTTAAATCAAATAAGGTATTATGAAACTGAATTAAGCCTATGGATATCTGCGATATGAATAAATAAATAAATAAATAAATAATTGGCAAACTTAATTTCCAAACACGCATGAGTCAATGCTTATCCAAATTTTTGTCAAAAAGCTTGCAAATGCCAGCCCATGTAGTCCAAAGGACTTTAGGTTTTGCTGCCCAAAAAAACAAAATAAACTAGCAACGCTGAGCTCCACATTCCGGCTCTTGCTCCGTAGCAAGGTCAGTACGGATTGATTAAGATAAAAGAATAGCCTCATAAAAGTCTGGAATAGAGTTTTATGAATAACAAACACCAGCAAAAAACACGCAAAATGAAAAAAATAGCATTTACATTAATAGTTTTTATCGGGCTTAGTGGAATTCTAAATGCTCAGCAAAGGAATAATAAGTTGACCTTTGATAATGTTATAATTAATATCCCCAATTCATTAACTTTATGTCCACAAGACATTGCCAATTATATACATTCAAAATATTCTACTCAAGACTCAAAAATTCAAGCTTTATATTTTTGGATCGCTAAGAATATTCATTATGATATTGAGAATATGTACTCATTTGATTATGATACGATTGGGATAATTTCAAAAACCCTAAAAACTCGCAAAGGAATTTGCTACAATTATGCCCTATTATTTAGTGATATTTCCAATAGGTTAGGAATTAAAAGTTTTGTTATTACAGGTTATACGAAAATTGATAATGAAATTGATTACACCCCTCATTCTTGGTGTGCTGGAATGATTGATTCGAAGTGGTATATATTCGACCCTACATGGGGGTCAGGCTCAGTATCGAATGGAAATTACATAAAACAAATAGACCAATATTATTACAAAATGTCCCCTAAAAGAGCAATACGTACTCATATGCCTTTCGATCCATTATTTCAATTTTTATATTACCCTATTACTAATAATAATTTTTGTGCCAAAAGGAAGAAGCCTAAGAGTAATAATACTTATTTTAATTTTGATGATTCTCTTACTGTTTTTGAGAATTTATCAATAACAAAACAATTAATCAATACAAAAAGAAGATTAGAGAATAATGGTATAAATAGTTATTTTATATTTACCATTATCAATCAATTTAGACAAGAAATAGACGATAATTCATACAATCAAACAATAGATACATATCACATAGCTCTGAATTCATATAAAGAAGGTATATTTCAACTTAATCGGTTTATTGATTATAGAAACAAACAATTTGCCGCGATTGAAAATGATTCTGTTTTAATAATAATCTTAGATAGTGTTGAGAATTCTTTTTTTTTGTCAATTGAATATTTAAAACATATTGATAGTCCCAATCAAAATATCCAAAAACAAATGGACAATATTCATAAATCTATTGAGAGTAACATGTTGTACTTTAATGAGCAAAGACTTTTTTTAGATTTATATTTTAATACTCCAAAGAACTATAGGAGATCTTTGTTTTATGATAGACTAATAGATGAATAATTTCAGATAAATTAGGCAATACCAGTGCCAAATCGAGCAGACTGTCCTACCAGAAATAGCTAGCAGAGAAAGACTCTCACACCACCGTACCTACGGGAGCTTTACTCTTTCTTTCAAAACAATTATCCACTGAATTATGGTTTAGCTCTGCCTTTCCACAAAATGCTTGACCATGGGAATACCCAAACGGATGAGGTTTTTACACTTACGCTCAGGTTTAGCTCACCAATTGTTGATCTATTTATGCATGAATGAGTTCCCTTTCTTCGGTTCATGCTCATGAAGTTAATTAACATCACACCAGCAGTATAACTTATGATAAATTCATCATGATTTATTGCATTTTTGGAATTTATTCAAAGCTTGCAGCTTTGTGGGCCATGCTTATGCTGGGCACACACAATAAGCAATAAACATAAGCCGAGCGAAGCAAATAAATCAAACTATTGTACATTTACTTAAAACTGTATCGGTCTGATAAGTTGAAGCTTATAAATCCCGGCCTCTGCATATAGCTTCATATTGTAGCGTATGTGCCCTGAGATTCTGCAAACATGAGTACTAAAGTTAAATATTTGATAATCTCTAATTATCGCCTGAAAGAATTGACTGATAATGTTGACATTAAGAATGCAAATCCAAGTAGAGCTTCAAGAGCCATGATTGTTCTGATTCCTTTACTAATTTTCCCAGCATTGATAGAGTATTTATGGATTTTTGATATTTGGAATAAATACCAATAAAATATACTTGATTTATATACTAAAAAGATATACTTTTGTGATATAAATATAAAATATCATGAAAACAGTATCTTTAAAAATAGATGATTCGATTTTCGGTGAGACTGAAAAAATACTTGCTCGGATTAAGAAACCACGAAATCGATATATAAACGAAGCCATTGAGTTTTATAATAAAATTCAACGCAAACAGATGCTGGAGAAAAAGCTAAAAAAGGAATCAGGATTAGTCAAAGCGGATTCAATGTCTGTCCTTAATGACTTCGAGGGGATTGATTATGCTGATTAAACAATTTGAAATTTGGCTTGCAGATTTAAATCCTCAGATAGGAACTGAACCAGGTAAAACAAGACCAGTTCTAGCGATACAGACCAATCTGCTTAACAAGATTCCTCACCCATCTACTATTGTTTGTCCAATTACAACAAACGTTAAAATGGGTTCTGAGATATTAAGGGTACATCTTAAAAAAGGGACAAGCAACTTACATCAGGCTTGTGATATAATGATTGACCAAATTCGTGCGATTGATAATAAACGGTTGACAAAAAGACTGGGGATCTTACCTGATGAACTGATTGATTTGGTGAAAGAAAATATTCAAATAGTTCTAGACCTTGAATAATACACGATACCAAAGCCGAGTAACCCACCACACTTACAAACACTAGCAGAGAGAGGCGGCTGACACATCGGTACAGCATCCTAACGATCGCAAACCACCAAACCTACGGGAGCTTTACTCTTTCTTTCAAAACAATTATCCACTGAATTATGGTTTAGCTCTGCCTTTCCACAAAATGCTTGACCATGGGAATACCCAAACGGATGAGGTTTTTACACTTACGCTCAGGTTTAGCTCACCAATTGTTGATCTATTTATGCATGAATGAGTTCCCTTTCTTCGGTTCATCCTCATGAAGTTAATTAACATCCCACCAGCAGTATAACTTATGATAAATCCATAAGGTTTTATTTCTATTTTTGGAATTTATTCAAAGCTTGCAACTCTTTGTGCGTTATTCTTATGCTGGGTACACACAATAAATATACTTCAAGCCGTAGTTTCATTTTCAAAGAAAATGAATTTGTATATTTACAATCCATGAACTAAAGAATTTTATTGACTATTATGCGACACGCAGCATATTCAAACTGTTGTGTAAAAGTGAAGATAGCGGTGGTTTCTTATTATCAGCGTAAATTAAAGCAACAAAACATTCAGATTAAACTAAACCCTTGAAGGATGTTTCTTTGCCATCAGTTTTTCTTGCACAACACAGCCAACTTCTCCTTCTCGGTAGCAGCCATTACAAGAAACACATAAAGGTTTGTATTCTGGGTTTTTCTTCCACTTGTTCACAAGATCAGGTTCACTAAGTAATGGCCGTGCCATGGAAAAGTATTTAATATCCGTTTGGTTCAAAATATCTTGTAAGCGCGCAAAATTTCTATTTCCTCCCATTAACATAACTGGAATAGAAACAGCACTGGCAATTTGTTGAGTTGGCTCAAGAAAATAGGATTGTAATTCAGGCTTATGAATCTTTGTACGCGCCGGACTTATTCCCTTGCCAGAACTTTCATTTGCGCCACTTATCTCTAGGAGGTCGGCTCCAGCATTCTCAAATATTTTAGCAACTTCAATGGCATCAGCAAGAGTTAGCCCTTCACCTTCATCCATAAAATCGTCGTGATTCATTTTTATCATAATAGCAAAAGCAGAACCTACAGCTTTACGAATACTTGTAATAACTTCAACAATTATACGAGACCTATTTTCAATATTCCCACCGTACTCGTCCTCACGTCTATTACAATATGGCGTTAAAAACTGACTTAATAAATAGCCGTGCGCTGCGTGTAACTCAACAGCATCATAACCCGCTTTTTGTGCGCGCACAGATGCATTGGTAAACATTTTCACCACATGCCGAATATTGTCATTAGTCATTTCTTTAGGGGTAATTCCTGTAGCACGGTTCTTTATTGCCGAAGGCCCCCAAAGCGAAGCATCCTCAAAGTCGGGATGATTTGTTTGTGAGCCACCATAAGCCAACTGAATGGCAATTGGCGTATCGTTAGAGTGCACAATGTCAACTAGCTTTTTGTGCTCATCAATAAACGAATCAAGACCGTTGCATGGTAATTAACAAAATAAATCACCTTATATAATTGTATATCA
>NZ_JABKCA010000087.1 GCF_013166655.1 Lentimicrobium sp. L6 | reverse complement strand
ATCAGTCCTATTGGTTTGCTAAAGGCTAGGGCTGTAGTTGGTAGTGGGGATACAAATCTTACCCCAAAATATTAAAATATAGTTCTCTTGAGAAGACAAGGTCTATTTAGCAGTGGGGATACATTTATCAAACACACAAGTCTTGTATATTTTCATAAAAACCTTCAGCTAATTAGAGCAAACATATATTCCCTTTAATTTTTTCTAAGAACTATCAATCCATCTTCATCACCATTGGCTAAATAAAGATAATTACCAATTTTCTTTACATAATTACAAGAACCATCGAAATTCCAGTTTCCAAGAACTTCAAAAGTTTCTTTATCTAATACGAAAAGTCCATCAGCGCCATAAGCAGCATATATATATCTCCAATCCACATAAACTCCATTGGCATACCCGCCATTTTCATAATCAAATTGATGAACAACATTACCATTGGTTAAATCAACTTTAATAATACCATCATTACCCATGGCTAGATAAGCATAGTTATAATTTACCTCTACAGAATTTTTACCTAGGCTTGTCACGTCATAAGGAATAGTATATTCAACATAATCACTATATAAATTTGACATATCCCAAACACGCAAAACAGATTCATTAAAACCAACTCCATAAAGCAAGACACCATAGTCACCAGTAGCATCAAAATGCTTGGCATTATTTATATCCATATCTAGTTTTACATCTTCAGTATCATAGTCGTGAAAAACAGTTAAGCCACCTTGTGAACCTTTGCTCACCCATACAGTTTGATTGGCCACATAGGTAATGGAGTTAGCAGAATATCCAAGAAGATAGTTTTCCCACACCATATTACCAACATAACCAGTAACTGGGTCGATATTCCATCCTTGAGTAAATGCATTTTTATCACCTACACTAGCCCCACTCATATTCTTTTTAGCTTGTCCAGCCACAAATAACCTTCCGACATTTGCTTTCACTTCAATATCATTCATTTCTTGATTTACAAATGAAGCATACTGAGTCATCACAGGATTATCTTGATCATTTAAAGAAATAACCGACAACTCGCCAACAATATTCTCTCCTCTTGCGTGCCACCCAACATATACAGAACCATCAAACCCATCAACTGAAGATGCACTTAGTGTATGTCCTCCAGATGTAATAGGCAAAATATTGGCAACCCAAGTATAGCTTAGGTCTACAGTAGATTTATCATTATTAAATAACACAGGCTGATTCACCAACTCTATCCTAGCATCTAATTCTTCTTGAGATTTTTCAAATGTAAATTCGGTTTCATTATTAATCACATTCTCATTTTTAATTTCTTCTTTCTTTTCACAAGAAGAAAAGAAGAAAAGGAATGCTAGGCTTAAAAACAAAATATATTCTTTCATATTATTACATTAAAAGTAATTCGCAATTTTAGTTGCGAATCAATAACATCATAAATTATACCAATGAAGCTTTCAAATCTTATCCCATTGATATTCTATACATTATACCACCCCTGATTTTTTTGCAACAAACAGACTAAATCCATTTTATGGACAATCACCTTCATTTATCAGTGAATCTATCTTTAACATAATTATTAATTTCACTTAAGGAAGTGATTTCCTGAGATGTATTGCCTGAACGAAGATAAAAACGCTCACTTTTTTTACTATTTTTTGTTATTTCAATAAAAATAGGGTCTTGACTTGCAGAAACATTTATTCTACAAATGGCTTTTTGATCTATCACTGGAAATTTAATTTCTAAGTTTTGGGTAACAAAAGAAACAGTAAATGATTTATTTAAAAATGCTCTCAAGGTATTTTCGAAAAAGTCTAAATCTTTTCTTTTCAAGGTATTGATATCTTTCTCTAAACCCAAAACATTCCCATCATCATCAACTCCAATAAGTAGCGTACCTCCTCTTGTATTGCTAAAAGCAGCTATACTTTTTGCTATCACTCCTTCTAACTCCTTATTGACCACACTTAACTGATAATCCCACCTAAAAGAGGATTTAAATTCCAAATGATCATTCTCACCTAAAGTAATAAGTTCACTTGCATGTTTATCAGTATTTTGAGTTTTAACGAACTCATCTAAACTCATATAACTATTCTTTCTCCCTCTAAAAAACAAAATGATAGTAAGAACCAATAAAGCAATAATGATACTAATCTCAAAAACATGATCCATAAAACTTGTATAATACAAAGCACTTTCATTCACACTTAACACAGTGGCATTTACTCCTTTGATATTCACTTTATACGATTGACTCCACCATACATCACCATTATAAACAAAATTAAATGTTCCCGGAATCATAGAACCAGTAATATTCCAACTTTTTTTTGCTTTATTAAAAACATCAAACTTCCAAGTACTGTCTATACCCGTTTGTGACTGTCCTTGAAAAGGTATCTCCACACCTTTAAGATTCACAATAAAGCTTTGAAAATTATCTTTCATAGAAGAAGGAATATTGGTAACCATTGTATTCTGATCTAAAACAGCAATACAAGTTATTAACTGACCATTCGTTTGAGATGGCCAAGTAATATGAGTAGCCAATCCACCATTTTTTAGGCCTAGAATCTGTCCACTCGATGTCCACAAAGGAGTTCTATAACGATAAGACTCATTAAATACTTCCTCACCCCAAGTTAAAATATCAAGCTCCATACCTAAAGCCATAGTCCATGTATTGTGAACATTGCCTATTTTATCTAATCGATACCATTTTACATTATCTATTTTTGAAGCACTATCAGTGGCAAAAACAAAACTATTTTTCTCATGCTGTAATAAACTAAATCTGCCAGAATGTTCTAAAATCATTAACCCACTCACTTTAGCATTACTCTGTATATGCTCAATCAAAAAAGCTGCTTTTTGATCTAAATTTAAACCAGAAAAATGAGTAGAATCAATTTGAGCCCTTATGATAGACAGCGTACTTTCTACTTCATTTGCCGTTTTTTCAAAATCTTTGGTATATATATCTGCAATAATCTGGATTTGTTTATCAGGAAAAAACTCTTCCTTCAGTTGTAATAAAAATATTGTGGAAATACTAAGCGTAATCAACAAACTGAGAGAAAATAATATTTGGTTTTTAATAAATTTCATTGTTTAAATGTTTGTGGCAAATATCCTAAAAGATTTACATTTCTCTAAAGAATTATTCAAGAGACATACGATTAAAAATAACATATCCAAAAGTGAACATTAAATTCCATGGGTCGGAAGAATCCTCATAATAATTTAAATGTAAACTTAATGGACCTATTCTGGTATCATAAATGAATGCAGTACTAAGTACAACATATTTTGATGATAGTTTTGTTTCAAAATATGCTTCTTGCTTTTCATTGGATAAGATCCTCTGATAAGGCTGATAGTAGTGAGCCTCAGTTCTCCAATCCAACCTATTTAATATATCAAACGACAATATTAGGCCAAGAGCTGCTGAATTATATGCTCTATAGTTTGGCATAAATAAAGCTTTTGATTCTGTAGTGGGAGAATATTGCTCAGCCGACAAAATACTAGAAGTATAATTATTCAAGAAAGGTTGATTGCTAAAAGAAGCCTTTAAAGCTCCACCAAAATGGATCTTATTATGATGAAGAAAATAATTCACGTAATCTATACTCAGCTTTAGGTAATTATAATTACTTGAGCTCAATTGCAAAGTTGTATTCTTTGAAGAAGTACTACCTGGGTAATATTTCTCTAAACCACTAACATACCGTAAACTTACACTTAATGACAATCCTCTATTCGCAAATTGTTTTTTATTTAAGCTATTGATTGCTATCCCTACTGAAGGACTTACATATTCAATATTTGTTTTATCTGAAGTGTCAATTTCTGTGAAATTATTATTTTGATAATAGCGATAGGCATCAGTACCTAAACTCAAGGAAGCAAACAACTTACCTACCGGAGACAAAGGAGTACTAAAACACATTTCAAAAAATCGCTCATCCACTTTTAAATATGATGGTTCTTCTTCCTCAAAAAAATAGGTCTGTCCTCGAAAATAATTCTTTTGATTAAAAGTTCCAGAAGCTTGAAAAGCTATAGGGTACTTTCCAGGTATATCAATTCTAACATTTCCTTTTACAGAACGGTAAAACTGCCCAAAATAACCATTCAAATAAGAGCTAAACCTATTTTTTCCTACATTTTGATAAGCTAACTTGAGATAGGCTTGAGTCAGGTTAGAAGAAGAAATATTACCACCAAAATCAACTGAATAAGGGTTACTTTCTTGCAAATGATAGACCAATTTATAACTACCTAATTTATAATTATATGGCATAGAGGCCAGTACTCGTTTGTAAGAAGGATTGGCCGTCTTTCTAAAAAAATCTTCTTCAATATCCTGGTATGAAGTAATCGGTTTTCGACGCTTCAAATTAGAATTTACATATTCATTATTTCCTTGCTTTGCCAAAACAGCTGTTACAGTATCAACTATTAAAATAGGTTTTTTGTCATCAAAAGACACTCTTTTTGATGCTAAATCGTATGGTTCAATCATCAAATAGCTGACATTTTGATGAGCTTTTAATTGTCTTTTCATTTGAATATATGCAGAGTCAATAATAATTCTTGATTGAGAAAAATCTACAATATCTAAACTTGGCAAATCCATCTCCAGTACAAATCCTTCTTTACCTTGAGTTGTAAAATCAGTGTCTTTGGTCAACATATTCTGAATAATAGAAAGCAAATCGTCCTCACTAGGTGGATCATAATTTCCAGCAGCTTTGGAACCGATAATAATATCGGGCTTAAACTCTTCGATAGCAGTTGTAACTGGTAAATTATCCATCATTCCTCCATCAAATAACAAGGCACTATCTATTCTAATAGGGTCTAATAAAAAAGGGAAAGTCATACTTGCTCTTACTGATCGACATAAAGAACCCTCTTTTAAAACCACCAATTTATTTTTATCAATATTTGTAGCCACACATCTAAAGGGAATCATCAATCGATCGAAATCATTATGAGCAGCTACACAACTTGGTGACAGCATTTTCATCAATTCAAAATTAAGACGATTAGCTGATATAAAATGAGTAGGAACACTATACTTCACCCCTTTCTTATTAATATCAAAATCTATAGATACCAGTGAAGCATCTTCATCATCTTGCATAAAAAGATTTTGTTGCATTGAATCCTTATTCTCATTAACCCAAGCTTCCACGTCATTATTTAAGAAAAAGGCTTCCATTTCGTCGGGAGTCATTCCACTGGCATACATAGCACCTACAAAGGCACCCATAGAAACCCCAACTATATAATCAATTTTTACTTGTTGCTCTTCTAATGCTCTAATGGCTCCTATATGAGCAACAGCTCGTGATCCTCCTCCGCTCAAAACCAAGGCTGTTTTCTTTTGTGAGTAGGATAAAACACTACATAAAACTAGAACTAATATGAATAGATTTCTCTTAATCATCTTTTAGTTGGCCTTTGATTTCTTTCTCATCGGCTTGAAATTTAAAACCTAGTCTTTTTCCAGTACTTAATCCATTACTTTGAGCTCTTCGTAAAATGTCCACCACAGAAATATAGGTCACTTTTTCATATGGAGGAACAAGTAAATCGAAATTGACAGTATACTCAATAGAGGAACTAATAATTTTAGCAATGGCTTTTTGATCTAAAACAGAGCTTTCGAAATTATGATAAATCATGCCTATTTCTTTTTTGCCTTCAATAAAGTAATGATTCTCTTTATTCACCATTATTCTTCCAATAAGATATCCAGCATCGTTTTCACGACCATATTTAAAAGAATCGGCCAGAAAATTATAGATATGAATTAAGCCTCCATAAGAACGCGCTTTATCCTTACCAATATAAGGTGTTTTCATTATCTCATGGTTTCTTGGAATTTCAAACACATTAGAATGCATCATAAATAACAATACATCACCGCCAAACTTAATTTCAAATTCAAAATCACCTTTATCAGCATAACTTAATTCCACTCTATTCTCTTCAAGAATATCTTCTTCATATTTCCCATATTCTATGGCCAAGGCCTTCGCTTGTGTTCTAAACTCCTGAAAGGCAGCACATGTGTTGTGATAGATATTTTGTTTTAAACTTCCCTTTTTTTGAACCAAATTAAAAAGCGCAGTATTTTCCATAAAAAATGAATTTATGATTAGTAGATGCTGTAAAGTTAAGTAATTCTAGAAAAGTAAAACGCACTATTTTTATTCAAATTTTGAGATTAACAAATTATAACGTAACTTTATGAGAAATACTTAGCCTATAAACGAAACCATAGGCTTAGCTTTGTAGTATAAATATCAACCATATTTTCCCTTTAACAAGCCTAAATTCAAATTATAGGGCAGAATAAACTTAAGATTATGAAATATACCGATTTCACTATTGAGGAATTAAAGAATGATATGCGCTTTTTAAATTTATTAAGCGATAGTTTTCCAAGCATACAGAAAGCTAGTACAGAAATCATTAACCTTGAAGCCATACTTCGCCTCCCAAAAGGAACTGAACATTTCCTTACTGATATCCATGGAGAATATGAAACTTTTACCCATGTTATTAGAAATGCTTCAGGTGTAATAAGAAGGAAAATCGAAGATATTTTCGGGAAAACATTAAGAATTAAAGAAAAAGCTGCTTTAGCTACACTAATATATTATCCTGAAGAAAAGCTTGAATTTATTATCCCTAGCGAACCAGACTTAGACGAATGGTACATGGTTACATTGCAAAGGTTATCGATGGTGGCAAGAGTTGCAGCAAGTAAATATACCCGTTCTAAAGTTAGAAAATCTCTTCCCAATGACTTTTCATACATCATTGATGAATTGATAAATGAAAGAACAGATAAAAATAAAACAGAATATTATAATGAAATCATCAAATCAATTATAGATATTCAAAGAGCTAGACCTTTCATTATCGCCCTTTGTAATTTCATCCAGAGATTAATGATAGATAGATTACATATTATTGGTGACATATATGATAGAGGACCGAGTGCAGAGAAAGTTATGGATGTCATCACCAAGCACCATTCGATAGATATTCAATGGGGAAACCACGATATTGTTTGGATGGGAGCCGCTGCAGGAATTAAAGCTTATATTGCTACAGTATTGAGAATAAGTGCAAGATATGAAAACCTTGACACCTTAGAAGAGGCCTATGGAGTCAACTTACTTCCATTAGCTACTTTTGCCATGAAATATTATGGAATCGATACTGCTGATGTTTTTAAACCTAAAAATATTGAAAGAAAACATGATGGCAAGAGTATCCATTTGGTTAAACAAATGCATAAAGCCATCAGTATAATTCAATTTAAATTGGAAGCTGAAATTATCAAAAGGAATCCTCAGTTTGAAATGGATGACAGACTATTATTAGATAAAATTGATTACGAAAAAGGTATTATCAATATTGATGGTAGAAAATACGAATTATTAGACAAGTACTTTCCAACTATTGATCCTAAAGATCCTTTTAAATTAAATGAAGACGAAAGAGAGCTGATGAATATGCTTCAAATTTCATTCTTAAATAGCGATCGGTTGCAAGATCATATTAAAGCACTATATTCAAAAGGAAGCATGCACCTCTGCTATAACAGCAACCTTCTCTATCACGGATGTATGCCAATGACAGACGAGGGAGGATTCACAGAATTAACTATTTGCGATAAAAAATATAAAGGCAAAGCACTTTTTAATAAATTGGATATCATGGCCCGAAGAGCATATTTTGAAGGCAATGATGAAGAAAACCAAGTAAATAAAGACTATTTATGGTATTTATGGTGTGGCCCTGAATCTCCTTTATTTGGGAAAAAGAAAATGGCCACTTTTGAAAGGTATTTCGTAAAGGAGAAAGAAACGCATACAGAAGTTAAAAATTCTTATTTCAAACTTCGCGAAGATGAGGCTACTTGTAAAATGATTCTAGAGGATTTTGGTTTAGATGGAGAAATATCACATATAGTAAATGGTCATGTGCCTGTTAAAGCTATTAAAGGCGAAAGCCCAATAAAGGCAAATGGTAAACTTTTGGTAATAGACGGTGGAATGTCGATACCTTACCAAAAAGTGACTGGATTAAGTGGTTATACCCTAATTTATAATAGCTATGGCTTGGTATTGGTTGAGCACAATCAGTTTCAATCTATTGAGGATGCTATTAAAAACGATGTAGACATTGTTAGTAGTAGAAAAATTGTAGAAACTAACGCCACTAGAAAACGAGTAGAAGATACCGACATAGGTAAAGATATACTTAACCAAATTAGAGATTTAAAAATGCTCCTATCAGCCTACAGAAAAGGATTTGTAAAAGAGAGAGTATAGAAAAAATAGAATACTAAGAACCAATAAAGTTCCCTTTACATTTTGTTAAGGGAACTTTATTGGTTCACACCCTTTTCTTATGGAATCTTCAAATAAATTCCAATTCCTGTATTCAGCCATGAATAATGAACACTCTCTTTTGTTTTAAAAGAATTTAAATACTTGAAATAGATATTGATTCCTAATGCCTTGTTCATGGGAATATCCACTCCCAATACTGGAGAAATAGCAAAATGCCAATACATTTCTTTCTTTCTATAGATTCCATATATTTCATCATTCTCTATAGCTGTAGTACCCAATTCAGCACCAATAAATACTCTAAGTTTATTTACAGTATTTGGGAAATAGTACTTCGTATTCGCCATTAAAATCAAAGCATTGATATAATTTCTTTTCGTGGCACTTATCACAGAGTTTTCTTTAAAATAGAAAGTATAACTTTTATTAAAAAAGGCTTGCCAGGCAAAAGTCCCCCCTACACTCCACCTTGGATTTATATTCTGATCCAATTCAAATTGGAATGCCCTCCCACTGGTGAATTTCACATAATCATTGGTAGCTCCCATAGGAATTGCTGCTGACCAACTTGCTGTTAATTTTACATCTTGAGCCCAAACAGCAACACCTATCACCATGAACAAAATAATGAATAATTGCTTTCTCATATCTCTAGGCAGCTTAAATAAGATGATTGAATAAACATGATATCTATACTATTGGTGATTCTAGTTCCCATTTCTGAAGAATAAATACCTTGAGCAATACCTCTCCAATAAATAGGAATATCAGTTACCAATATTGGATCGGAATCTGTAATATCCACCATAATATAACTAGTAGCACTTACAAACATATAATCTGGGGGAGGCATTGGGTAGTAGCCATTGGCCTGTTCACTTCCCCAATAATAACTACCATATGGAAAATAGGACCAATAATAGGAAATTTGAACTGCAGACAAATCACTCACCACAACATTGAAATCAGCAATAGAATCAGGAAAATCAGCAATATTTAAATAACCTTTTGTTTGTAGGTTTTTATCTACTTGATTCAAAATAGCTTCATCATATTTCATCCATTCATAGTATACATTTCCTTCATTATCTATTCTTATCACACTATCCGCAATTTGATAATAGGTAAAAAGAGAAAAATCAGTTCCACTAACAAAACTAGTTCTAACTGTATCTGTTTCAGCAGGAGAAATCCCAGCATCTGGATAACATGACGATACAAGCATCGCTAAAACAATCAGGTAAAAATAATTATATTTACGAATCATAGTTTCAATTATTTATTGCAAATATAATGAAGTTTAACAAGCTTTGCGACTTACTATTTTTCCTTATAAGCTAAATAATATATCTTTGTTTTAAATAGATATCAAATGAGAATAAAATCCATATTTCTAGTTTTTATCATATTAATGGCTGGATTCAGCTTTGGTCAAAAATTAAACACTAAATCAGGCAAAGCAAAAAAGATGTTTGAAGAAGCCAATTACCATGTTTCCTATGGTCAGTATTATGAGGCTGAAGAAAAACTTGAAAAAGCAATAAAAGCCGACCCCAATTTTTGTGAAGCCTATTTAATGATGGGTGATATTCATGCTGATTTGAGAGAGTTTGAAAGAGCTATATTCTATTATCAAAAGTCGGTAGAGATTAGTCCTGATTTTTATCCCCAAGCTTATTATTTTTTAGGAAAACTCCTAATCCATTCTGGAAAATATGAAGAAGCTGAAAAAGCACTCACCAAATACCTAAGTTATAAAGAAATAGACGATTATTCTAAATCTGACTCTGAGCGAAATATTCTCAACTGTCAGTTTGCCACTATTGCCCTACAAAATCCGGTTGAATTTGAACCCATGAATATGGGACAAAATATAAATAGTATTTATGCAGAATATTTTCCTACCATGACGGTAGATGGAAAAGTATTACTTTACACTAGGCGCTTGGGAGCTGCTGGCCAGCACCAACAGGAGGACTTTTATATTTCTATGAAAAGAAAAGATGGCTCTTGGTACGCTTCGCAAAATATGGGTAAATCTATAAATACTCAAATGAACGAAGGGGCTGCGACCATTTCTGCAGATGGAAACACATTGATTTTTACAGCATGTGAGCAAAATGGTAATTATGGTTATGGAAGAAATGGTTACGGCAGTTGCGATTTGTTTTTCACCCTCAAAAGAGGCGACAAATGGACACAAGCTGTAAACCTTGGTCCTCCAATTAACTCTGGTTCCTGGGAGAGCCAACCTAGCCTTTCTGCTGATGGAGAAACTTTATACTTTGTAAGAGGAATAAATAGAGGAACACGAAGAGAATCCGATATTATGGTTTCCAATTTAGGAGAAGACGGATATTGGACTAAGCCTCAAAAGATTTCTGGGAATATCAATACCGCCGAACCTGAGGAGTCTGTGTTTATTCACCCCGACAATAAGACCTTATATTTCTCTTCAAAAGGGCATTTAGGAATGGGTGGCTCTGATATATATATGAGCAGAAAAAACGAGCAAAATGAGTGGGGAGAGCCTATCAACCTAGGCTATCCGATAAACACATATAGCGATGAGAACAGTCTTTTAGTTGGTCCAGATGGCAAAATAGGATATTTTGCCTCAGATAGAGATGGCGGGCTTGGGGAGTTAGATATATATGCTTTCATCATGCCAAAAGAAATACAAGCCGATCCAGTTACTTATTTCAAGGGAGTGGTTTATGACTCCTTAACTGGTGAACTTCTCTCTTCTCTCATAGAACTCATCGATTTGGAAACTGGGAAAATGATTCAGAATACCTATTCAAATTCCCTTGGAGAATTCTTTATGCCTTTGACTCCTCATCACAATTATATGGTAAACGTATCGAAAGATGGATACTTATTTTATTCAGATGCCATCTATATTAAAGAAAATTATGATCGGTTAAAACCTTTTATCAAAGATATTCCACTACTACCCATTCAAATGGGAAGCAGTATTGTGTTGAAAAATATATTCTTTGAGCTGGATAAGAGCACCTTAAAAATGGAGAGCTATAGTGAGTTAAACAAACTATATGAGTTCTTGTATAAAAACGAAAGCATCAATATAGAAATCGGGGGACATACTGATAATCAAGGAAGTGATGACTATAATAAAAATCTTTCTGAACACAGAGCACAGGCAGTATATGATTTTCTTGTTGAAAAAGGAATTTCGAGATCCAGATTATCATATAAAGGATATTCCTTTGACAAACCTATAGATACCAATGATACTGAAGAAGGCAGAGCTAATAATAGAAGAACCGAATTTATTGTTGTTAGTCAATAGTATTTCTTCCACCTCTATGTCTTCGCTTATTAGCTAGTTCTCGTAGCAAATCTCGACGGAATTCTTTTTCAGCTTTCAATAAGAGAATTACTTTGGTTGCGGGAATCACCTCTAGATATTTATTTTGGTAAAATAGTTCAATTTGATGCATCTTTCCCATATTCACTTGAAAAGATTTTAGAGCTTCTAAAGCCTCTTCCTCAGATAGGTCTCCATCTTTTTGGGCTACTTCTTGTCGATAAGATTTCATTTCGTCCTTTATTATCCCCTTTTCTTTTTCATGTGCATTATAAAGTGGCCAAAATGCAGCAGATTCTTCAGGAGTCAAGTCCATTTCCGTAGTCAAATAAGCTACTTTTTGAGAATGGTACTTCTTTTCAAAATCTTCACCATCTCTACCATCTTGAGCGTACAGACTAAAAGTAAGTAAACTCAATATTCCTATATAAACAAAAGCTATTTTTTTCATATCATTCCTTTTTATTCTTCATTAGGAAGTTCTTGAAAGGCTTCCAAAATTTCATCATTAGTAATACCTGCGTACATCAACATATTTATATCCAAGGCATATTCATCATCAGTCACCACCACATCTGTAGTAGACAACTCTTGAACTATCCAAGACTCCTCGAAACTAGCATACTGGTCCCAATCCAATTCACTAAACTCTTGCAGCGAACTAGAATTTTCTTGTCTAGCAATAAAAAACATTCCAATGATTAAACTGGCAGCAATACTTAAACCAATTGCCATCCATGTAGTCCGAATGATAGGCCTATATTTTTTAGGCTTAACCTCTTCATGTATTTTTTGCAATATTTCTTCCTCAAAATGAGCTAAAAAACCTACTGGCATTTTAAAACCTCCAGTATTATTTTTTAATTCTGATTGATTCATATCTATGTTTAATTTTTCTTTCACCTTGTATATTATGATTGCTAAAATTACAAATAGTTTAAAACTGCTTAAAATATTCTTCTACTTTTTTTACTGCGTGATGATAATTTGCTTTTAATGCCCCCTCGCTTTTATCCAATATTTTTGCCATATCCTGATATTTCATTTCATCGTAATAACGAAGGTTAAATACTAGTCTCTGCTGTTCAGGTAGTTTCAATATGGCTTTTTGCAATTTTCTTTGAGCTTCTGTTCCATCAAAATAAGTATCTGATTCGAGCTGACTACTCAGAACTTCACCATAATCACTTAAATTAAATTGCTGCCTTTTTTTCTGATTAAGAAAAGCCAAAGACTCGTTTACAGCAATACGATAAAGCCAGGTATATAATTCAGCATCTCCTCTATATTTGTCTATATTTTTCCAAACTTTGAGAAAAGTATTCTGCATCACATCTTCAGCATCACTATGATGCACCACCATTCTTCTAATTAACCAATACAAGCGCTCCTTATATTGAGATACAATATACCGGAAGCCCAGTTCTACTGTAGCTTTATCTTGAATTAACTTAATTATTTCAGAAGATGATTTATCCTGCAAGTTATTTTGTTTTGTCCTTTGATGTTCAATTTATAACATAGTTTAATCAGGAATAAAAAAATCTATAAGCCTTTTTGGACATCTGATTTTAACTGATTGATGGCGACCTGAATAGGGTTTGGATTTATATGGGAGAAATTTTGAATAACTAATGTGCCTAGGTCGTTGGCTGAAGATTGTGAATCTACCTTACTAGCCGAAAAATTGATTTGCTTAATGCACTCCTCTTTTGCCTTTTGAACTTTTGTCCATGCCACATCAGAAACATATAATTGTTGACTTAAGTTGTGTTCAAACTCATCTCTAATGGCTTTTATCAAAATGGATTGAAACAGCATAGCATTCAAACCTGGTTTATTATTTCTAATAATTAGCTGATGAGGATGAACGCGCTCTAAGAAAAGGGTCATACGCTCATAAGCTTGTAACCTAATAGGCAATAACACTTGATTGGTGTTTTTTCTCCTATCAATATCATCCTCCAACTCTTTTACCTTCAAATCTTTTTCGTTTTGTTGTTTCAGTAAATAAAAAGAAGTGAGGAAAACCACCACAGAAGGCAAGGTATATTTTAATATTTCTAATATAATCATGATATTTATTTTTCAGATTTCAATTTTCAAATATACACTAATCTTCAGGCATTACAGCCTTCTGTAGCAATTTGAGCATCATCTTTTTATCTTTTGCTGCAACAGTAAGTAATAACTCTAACACACTCGTTTTACTGATTCCTAGCGTTTTTTGATAATATTCTAGAATCTTATAGTTGGATGGACTAAGCCTAAACCCTGTGGCTATTTTATTTTGCTTCATGGTTTATTTTCTATTGAAAAACTCTTTCATTAAGGCAGCTCTGTATTGGTGATTATACTTTCCTCTACCCGTCTGCTTATCGAAGATGGCATATTTCACTCTTCCTTTGGCTTTGGCGATAAACGATACTTCATCAACATAAGTAACTTCACATTCTGTTTTATTAACCCAAACTGTATCCCCAATCTTAAGCCTACTTAAATCGTTACTTTGAGCAACTAGTTTATCCTTCCAGAATTTATATTCCTGAGCAAGTCTGATGAACTCAACCTCATTGCCACCTAAATCAGGATGTAATTTCAAAGCTTTTTTTCGGTATTCCGATTTAAGCTGTTCTTTTGAATTTATTGAATTTAAATACATGATTTATAATTTATTATGATACAAATGTAATACATTGTTTTACATTAAGCAAATATTTAACTGATTTTGTAGAAATTAAATCAAATAATATGTAAATACTACAGACTATAGGACATAAAAAAAAAGCCACGATAAATCGAAGCTTTTTTTTTAAAAAAATTGGAATAGATATTCTATTTATCTATCATTTTTATTTTTTCTTTTAAAACTAAAATATCTGCTTTTGCTTTTTTAATTTTCTTTTCAAATTCCATTTTTAAAACATCAGCATTTTTAGAGTTTCTGAAAAATCCCATATTGTTTTCCCAAAGAAGAACATCTTCTTTAAGTTTATCCATGGCATTTTGAATATTCTGACGCTCTCTTCTTAAAGTATAATCATCATCATTCTTTTTCAAATCTCCAATACGATCACGAAAACCAGCATTTCTAAAATCAACAGAAGAAATATCTAGTTTATTCAGCTGCTCGTCAATGGCTCCTCTATAATCCTTGTAGAGCTTATCCATTTCTTTTCTTGGCACATTACCGATCTCAGTCCAGCGACGTTGGAAAACTTTAATCTTCTCTAGGTTTTCTTTCTTGTCCTCCCCATATTCTGCAGTTTTGATTTCTCCGATTAAATCTTGTTTCAATTTCAAATTCTCATCTTCCTTTTCGAATTGACCTTTAAAATGCTTGGCCTTAGTTTCGAAGAAAAAGTCATTTGCAGCACGAAATTTCTTCCAAATTTCATCACTATGTTTTCTAGGAGTTGGCCCAATAGTCTTCCATTCTTTTTGAAGGTTTATTAAAGTTTTAGTGGCAGCCCCCCAATCGGTGCTATCTTTTAAAGCTTCAGATTGCTTCACCAAATCTAATTTCTTATGATAATTATCTTGTTGTTCCGCTTTTAAAGAACCAAAAAATTCCTTCTTGGCATCATAAAATTGATTTAAGATACCTTTAAAAGTAGCCCATACCTCATCGTTTACATTTCGTGGAGCAGGGCCTAAGGTCTTCCATACCTTCATCAGGTCATCAATCTCTTCAGTTCTTTTAGTCCATTGCTTATTGGTTTCAACTGGAGTTAAAACCAGTTCTTCAGCTTTTGTACATAAAGCTTTTTTCGCCTCATAATTCTCCTCTAACTTCCCTTGCAGTTCTTCATAATGGGCTTTTCTGCGATCGTTTAATTTATCGCTAGCGACTTTAAATCTTTCCCAAATCTCTTCGTTATTTGAAGTTGGAACGGGGCCAATAGCTTTCCATTCGTTATGATAATCTTGTAATAATTTGAATGACTTGTTAACAGATTTCTCTATTAATAATTCCTCAGCCTTTTCGCATAATGCTATTTTAGCTTCTAAATTCTTTTTCAAATCTAAATCACGCAATTCTTTGTTAATCTTAACTTTATCAAAGAATTTTTCAACTAAGAAATGATAATTATTCCAAAGAATCTGAATATCAGTCTTAGGAACCATCCCAATAGATTTCCAACGAGTTTGAATCTCGTTAAACTTATCGTAAGTTTCTTTTAAAGTTTCATCAGAACTCACCAAAACTCTGATCTCTTCCAAAAGCTCATTCTTCTTTGCTAAGTTTTCAACCATGATAGCATCTTGCTCTACACGCAGTTTTCTTCTTAGCTTTTTATATTGATTAAAAGATCTATTGAAAACATATTCTATATCAATAGTCTCTGGTTTATACTCTTCTTTTATACCTCCTTCAGTAAGGAACTTCTCTTCAGCAGCCTGCTTTACATCAGCTAACTTTCTACCAAAAACCAAACGGATATATCCAACTTTGTTTTTAGTATTTTTCACAGATTCAGATGCAACTACCTTGTCCATCTCTTCAACCAATTGCTCTAGGGTGTGTTCATGATAAGTTTCTTCACTTACATTTTCATCTTCATGAGCATCATCTTCCTCTTCATCGGAAGAGGTTTCACCCAATATTTCAGGAGTACCCTCTGCAATAACAGCTACTTCTTCAGCTACCTCGGGGGTGCTTTCCACAGCAACAGACACATCTTCTATCACTTCAGGTGCACTATCTGTAACAGTTTCTACCACTTCAGCTACTTCAACTACTTTTTCTACTTTTTCTACTTTTTCTTTTACTTCGCCCTCAGCTTCTTCAGCTTTAACGTCTTTGGATTCATTAATTATTGATTCGGCTGTTTCTTGAACCGGAGAATTCTCCTCCTGAACTGCATTTTCTACAACTTCAGGATTCTGATTGAGTTTTTCTTTATTTTCCATTGTTTTAAATAATTTATAAATAAAACCAGCTTCGCTGATTTTGAAAAGCAAATTTAAAAATCTTTTATATCCCCCAACATGAAAATAGCTAAAAATTCAATGAATTTTTAGCTATCAACAATATCTCTAGGTAATAATATAGAATTACTAGGATTTATTTCTATTATTCCTAAATTTCTTACTTCTATCGTATCCTTTTCTTTCGAAACCTCCTCCACCTTTTGGTTTTCTATTACCAAAATTACTTGGTTTTCTTTTAGTAGGAGGAGTCGCTTTAGACTTAGTTAATTCAACCCTTACAGGTACACCTTGATAATCTAAATTCTCAAGGTGATCGAAAACTTGACTTTCAAAATTTTTATCAACTTCTATGAAACTAAATTTCTTAAATAATTCAATTTCTCCAATTTCAATACTTTTAAACTCAGGGCGCTGAGTAAGAAGACCGATCAGTTTACCAGGGCTTATTCCATTCTTGGTACCTAGATTCACATAAAAACGACTATAATCAATGTCTTTTCTGTTCTTCTTTCCTTCTCTTGGTCTCTCATCTCTATCTTCACCCCTTCTAGGTTCTCTCTCATTCAAATCATGAGCATCGCTATAATACTCTAAGAACCTATTAAACTCAACAGAAGCGAAACGAGTGATAATGTCTTCTTTGCTAAGATGTTCTAATTGCCTATAAATAGCTGGTAGGAATGGTCCGATTTGTTTTTCATCAACTTCGACCTTCTCCATTTTATCCATTAGGTGAAACAATTGGGTCTCACAAATATCTTTTCCATTTGGAACTGGCTTTTTCTCAAACTTCTTACCAATCATTCGCTCAATAATTCTAATCTTACCTTGCTCGCGACCATGGATAATAGAAATGCTGATACCACTCTTTCCTGCTCTACCTGTTCTACCACTTCGGTGAACATATACTTCTGTATCATCTGGAATATTATAGTTGATTACATGAGTCAAGTCATCTACATCTAAGCCTCTAGCTGCCACGTCTGTAGCCACTAACAACTGAAGGTTTCTGCTTCTAAAACGAGCCATTACATACTCTCTTTGTGGCTGTGATAAATCACCATGTAATGCATCGGCATTATAACCATCCTGCATTAATTTCTCAGCTACTTCTTGCGCATCACGACGAGTTCTAACAAATACAATCCCATACACTCCAGGATTCATATCTACAATTCTTTTTAATGCTGCATATCTATCTTTAGCCTGAACTTGATGATAAATATGACTCACATTATCAGCTCCCTGGTTTTGCTTTCCAAGCGCTATCTTAACAGGATCGGTCATGTAATTTTTAGAGATAGCCGCTACTCCTTTTGGCATAGTAGCCGAAAAAAGTAGAGTTTGACGAGTAGATGGAGTATTTGATAAAATATCATCTAATTCATCTTTAAAACCCATACTGAGCATCTCATCTGCTTCATCTAAAACTAGATACTTAATATTCCCTACTTTTAGTTTTCTTCTTTTTATTAAGTCGGCAACTCTACCAGGAGTACCTACTACAATTTGGCCTCCTTTATTTAATTCTCTAACTTGGGTTTCCATTGATGCTCCACCATAAACGGCAATCACATCAACCAAATTTGAGTATTTTGAGTATGCTTTAATATCATTTGCTATTTGAACGGCTAGTTCTCGTGTTGGAGATAAAATAAGTGCCTGTACACTTTTATCTGAATGTTCTATATTTCCTAATATAGGTAATCCAAAGGCAGCTGTTTTACCAGTACCTGTTTGGGCATTGGCAATTAAGTCCTGTGTACTTTCATAAATAAACGGAATACATTTTTCCTGAACAGGAGTAGGTGATTCGAATCCAAGCTCACCAATGGCTTTTAATACTTCAGGGGCCAAGCCCATTTCTTTAAAATTCATTCACTGTGTTTTTTTCCAAAAGCCAATAAATCTGGCTTTTTAATTCGCGGCAAAGATACACTTATTTACGTCACGCAAAACACTATAAATGAATAATTTGATTGTCAAAAAACGATTTGTAAATTTATTAACTAAAACCCAGACAATGACACATATTTTAAAACATATTTCATTTGCATTTTTATTGATTTAAAATTCCTGCAATCCTAAATCAGAACCACAAGCAATCCCTATACAACTGAATTTAAGCCGGATAAAAAAATCCAGAAATCCGAAATTGGAGATATTAAAAATGCTATTATTGAAATACTAGATACAGGAGAAATCTTAGCTATCAATCAAAAGTTATTTGCTGTTGATGTACTACATGAATTTTATAAAAGAAGAGATAATCATTTCGCTTGGTTAGAATTTTACAATATCGACCAAGTCACTGAAGCCATTAAAAACATATCTGAAGACGGATTAGAGCCCGATTATTATCACCTTGATACGATAGAGTAAACCTATACTGAGATTAAGAAATCTGCTACCATCAAACCCAAAGAATATGCTAAATTTAACAACCTTCTTACTGATGCCCTTCTCTTGTTATCAAGCCATATTATTACTGGAAAAGTAAACCCCAAAAGTCTGAAAAATCAACGGAATATATAATACAATCTTATAAAAGAAGTTTTGAGGGAATAGCTGAATTAATTAAACCCTCACTTGCTAATCATCCGGTTTACAAATCAGTAGAGAGCCGAAAACCAAAAACTCATATGTATACTGGCCTCCAGAAAGCCTTGAAAGATTCTCAGTATTACTAAGAAACAAAAGGCTGGGAGGAGATAGCCAGCGGCGGAACTATTAAGCTCGGCTCTAAATTCAAAAGAGTAATCGAGGTAAGAGCAAGATGATTAGCATCTAAAGAAATGCTGCCATCAATAGCTGTAAACAATAGCATTTATGATGAAGCCCTACAAAACAGCAACAAAGGGTTTCAATAAAAAAAATAGGGTTACCCATTTAGTTCACAAATAGTTGTATATGAGTATATTAATTTGTAAATTGTATTCAAATTCAGGAACGACTAGGATACTAAAAGACATTGATAGACAGACGTTTAAAGAAAGATTTACAACAAAAG
>NZ_JABKCA010000086.1 GCF_013166655.1 Lentimicrobium sp. L6 | reverse complement strand
TATTAACATTAAGGAATGTATTTAAATCACACCAAATCCGCGTTAGCTTTGTTAAGAATAATTAGAAAAATAAAAGTACGCGTTTGCCCTGACTCAAGGTACGTTTTATATGCCTATTTGGAGGGATATGCATATATTACATGCAAATAATATTAAAACTAAAACAAAGAATCTAATTAAAGACCTGAGCTTATTTTAAATTATGCATCTTCTTAACACTAGCTAAGAATCATGGTTACCTAAGAGTATTATATAAACTTCAGCAAACATTAACAAAAAACGACAAGAATAATTGCATTTATAGTTTTAGTCCTGGTCTTTTCAAATCTACAAAGTCAAAATTCACATGAAAATATTGGTCCTAAAAATGGAACCCTAGTAATTGTGGGAGGCGCTATGAGAAGCGATTCCATAATTAATCGCTTTATTGAGTTAGCTGGCGGTATAGATGCGCATATTGTTTTTATTCCAACAGCAAGTGGGATGAAAAGTTATGATGAAAACTATGGATTTGCGGGAACTCTAAGAAACAGAGGCGCTAACAATATTACAGTTCTTCATACAAACGACAAAGCAATTGCAAATTCTGATTCCTTTGTTGAGCCACTACGTAAAGCAAAAGCGGTTTGGTTTGGAGGCGGCAGGCAATGGAGACTCGTTGATTCTTATAAAAACACCTTGACTGAAAAACTAATAGTTGAGGTATTAGAAAGAGGTGGAGTTGTTGGTGGGTCTTCAGCTGGAGCAACAATACAAGGGAGCTATTTAGTTAGAGGAGATACAAAAAACAATCAGATTATGATGGGAGACCATCAGGAAGGGTTTGGCTTATTGAAGGATGTAGCCATTGATCAACATGTTTTGGCACGAAATCGACAATTTGATATGTTTGAAATTTTAAAGAAACATCCTGAACTATTGGGAATTGGCATTGATGAAAATACAGCTATTATTGTTCAAGGAAATACTTTTGAAGTAATAGGTGAAAATTACGTTCTCGTTTATGATGGTGGGTTTTGGTCTCGGGAAGGTAGTGGCTTAAAAAATCTACCTGAAAAATCTAAGCTCTTTTATTTTTTGCGTAATGGGGATAAATATGACCTTTCTGAAAGAAAGATCAAACTAAATAACAAATAGCATGTATTATACCCCTATTGGCCAGAATTAATGTCGAATTGAATTAATGCGACAGAACCAAAACTTTTTTACTTATTAGAGTATTTTCAGTGTGGAGAACAACCACGACATAAGTTGAATTACACGAAAGATTTAAATTGATTAATCTACTATTGGAAGATTCACCTGAATAAATTAATTGACCTAAGAGATTGAATACTTCAACTTTATTTAATTTCCCCAAACCTTCTGCAATTTCCAGGTTCAATTGCCCATTACTATACCAAACTCGGGCAAGTTCTCCATTAAAAAGCGCTGGTGTTTCATGATAAAAATGAATATTGAATCGGTGGGGATCATCACTTTTGTTGGCAGAAAAGCTGTATTCTATGCCTTTGGAAAGAGGTAGCCAATAATCAGCTATTCTGTCTTCGAGCCAAATATTTGTATCTGCAAAACTCTCCAGAAAATTAAAACTTAATGAAAAGGATGCTGATGATGGTGCTTCAAAATAAAGAGGAACTGTAAATGGGCCAGAGAGCGGTTCAAAAGACTGAATGGATAATTTTTTGTTTTCATGCATTGTATACAATTGCGGCTGATCTGCTTCTCCCGATAATCTTATTGCATCAATCCCTCGGTCCCAATTATTGGTAGACAACTCATTGAAACTTATCCATGTTTTGTCTTTTTTATTTCCACTGCAAATTGATATTTGTAGATAGCTGCTTTCCTGAATCGTTTCTTGATGTTTGGAGTTTTTATAAAACGCCTGACTATTGTGTACTCTAGCATCCTGAGGAATTGTTATTGAAGCGTTGGAGGAATTTGCCTGAACAAAAAAACCTTGTCCTGCGGGAATTATCCCATCGGTAAGACTTCCTTCACCTATGGAATTTCTACTGATATAGTTTCCATGATCCCATATGTATGCGATTCCTGTGGTTTGGTCTTTTATCCAACTTCCAATGTCCCAGTCCAGTGAGCTCGGGTAAAGATTTCCAATAAAGTTAAACCCCCTGTCAGGTCCTGAATAATCTAGAGTTAAATTCACATCTCCAGAATTAAGTTTACCAGTATAATCAATTGTTTCATCTGATTTTTCATTTGCAAACCAAGTGGCATATCCCTGCCCAATACTTAATGATGTGTATAGGTCTGAAATATAAACCCAGTCATCTAAAACTTCATCCCAACGCTTGAGCCAAGAAGTGGTAGAAGCTGGGAAATAAAAGTCATTCACAGTGGCAGAAGATACGGGAGGAGAAACCAAATGCCATTGTCCAGCACTAATATAGGTTTCAACATGTGCAGAGATATTGCAAGTATTTGATATTAATGAAGCTGTATTATTTGCATCTGAATTTAGTATTAGACCAGCTATACCTGCATTATTGATAAGGCTATCGCTTACTGTAAGTTGTGCTGTGGGATTACAATTTAAAGCACCTGAGGACATGATACTTACCGATGCCACTTCTTTCTGAGAATCAAGAGTAAGCATATTTTCTATCTGGACTTTTAGCCATGCTGAGTCAGGGTAGTTTTGACCGGTCAGCCAGGTATCATTGTCATTCCAATTGCCATCCTGAGCACTGATAAAAGGAAGCGGAGCCGTTGAACTTTCCCAATTAGAGTTTGACATGTTATTGAGTTGGCCATCATTTCCTCCAACAAGATCGGGGAGGCTATCTCCCTGGGATTCGTTAAATTGCCAATATCCGATTAAGCCCTGTTCTAGACCACTAAGCGTGCTACACATATTTGCGCGAATTTCTTGCTGACTTCTAACTTTATTCCAAATACGTAATTCATCCACTTGCCCAAGAAATGGGGATTCCGATTCGTTGGAAGCTAATATTAAATGGTTGGTATTCGAGCTTATATCGCCCTGAAAAGATTCTGTTCTAACATTATATCCATTAACAAATGCTTTTAACTCGCCTGAAGCTGCATAAGTAAATGCAATATGATACCATTGATTATAATTCATATCATATTGAAACTCCCACCATCCGGTATTTAAGGCCGGAAGCTTAAGCTGTATTCCTTTGCCAGAGATGGATTCGAATTCATCGTCCCATTCAAAGAAATAATTGTCGCCTTTGCAAAGAATTCTTCGGTTTTCATTGAGTTCATCGGCCTTTATCCAAGCTTCAATAGTTAAATTATTTTCTATATCCAGAATGGAACTATTCCCAAAATCTGAGTGGTCGTCAATGCCATCAAAAAACAAAGTATTCCCTACATAATCGTCGGGTAAATAGCGACGGCAAAGAGCAAACTGACCATCATTTGAAATATGCTGAAACTCTACTTTTTTATTCGCTACATCTACACTATTGGCATATTTGCTATAATCCCAATAGCTATATGAATTTTCTTCTCGTTTATAAAGTTTTATTTGTTTAGGTATTTGGGCATCTTCTTCTGTTAAGATATCTTCTACAGTATAGCTTAGGTCTGCATCAAAATCACCACTACCATATCTCTCCATTATCCAGTATTGATTATCGAAAAGATTTGGATTCTGATTTGGCGCTCCATTAATTCGGCTAACAACTACTGATGCCGAAGAATGGGAAGTATAATTTGCTGAGATACCTGTACCAGTGAAGTCCACAATCCCTTCGGTTTCTGTTTTGCTAATACTTAGCCCATTTCCAACGGGCGCGCTTGAATTGATCCAGGCATCTGTAGTATTCATATTGGTAAGCGTTCCATCGTTTCCTCCAAATAGATCATTAGCCAATATACCTGTTCCTTCATTAAATGGCAGGTATGTTGTAATATTGGCATCTCCCACAGAAGAAGTAAGGTGTTTGTTTTCTCTTATCTGAGATAAGGTTTGTGCTGTACTCCATACTCGAAATTCGTCTATTTCTCCTTTGAATAATTCGCCTATTTTCACCTTGGAGGAAGAACTTGTGATTGCAGATGCGGATTTTGAGGAGCCTGCTATGCCATTCACATAAATGATAGTGTTTTCGCTTCCTGTAGTTTGGTCTATTACCCCAACTAAGTGGATCCATTCTCCAATAACCAAGTCTGTGTCTAATTGCAAGGATGAGAAAATAGAGTTGTTATTAATTCCGAATTCAAATACATAAAAAACAGGAGTAGCAAATATTTTCAATTGCCACTCTTCTCCCTTTTGTGCAATGGTATGATAACCTTCGCCCATACTATCGGGCTTCATCCAAATTTCAATAGAAAAGGATGCGTCAAAACCAAAATTAGTATTATTAGCTAATTCTACATAGTCATCCACACCATCAAATAGAAGTGCATAAGCTCTTTCTGTTTTTGAGCCTTTATCATATTCGTTGTTTTCATTAATAGTTAAAATTGAGTCTGCAAAATGAATGATCTGTGAGATCCCAATTTTTGCTATAAATATCAGGCTTATTAATATTAGATATGATGTGTTTATTTTCATTTTTGCAAAGATTTTGTCTGTCAAAGTTTAAATCTAATGAGCTACAAGCATTTTTTTTGTTTTTGTGTGGTTGGGGGTTTTTAGTGTATAAAAGTATATTCCTGGTTTTAGGACAGAAGTATTTATATCTATTTGATATTCACCTGGTCTTAGGTCTTGTTGGAGTATGTTACCAACAACAGTTCCATTGATGTCGTAAATATCGAGAATAACTGGAGTGTTATTAGGTAGATAGAATTTAATGCAGGTATTGTGAGTACAAGGATTTGGAAAATTCTGTTCCAAAACAAAATCTGCATTTTCTATAATCTCATCTTTAATATGGAGTAAATATCCTTCATCTACATTTTCAATTTCGCCATCTTCGTTTATAACAAAAGACCTTAAAACAAGATTCATTTTTGGATTTGCAAACTGGACCCCATTCGTTGGGACATAATCCATATTACTGGCAACCATAATAAACTCGTGGCTTAAAATCAATAGGGTATCACCTCCAGCATAAGCAATGTCTATATCAGAAATTTGTTTGGTGGTATCACATACAAGTTTGTTAGCCTCATAATGATTCCAATTTTTAAAAGACTTAGAAATATCACCTACAAAGAGATCTATCTGACTATATCTGATATCAGCACTTTGCAAACCGGGTTTCCCAAGTTTGATGGCTATGGCAGCATTATTTTGGTTACCAATGGTCATTTTTGCTAAATTGAGCTCATTCTGTCTGTCGCTGTAAATTTTAAAGGGAGGCTCCGAACTCCATTCTGAACTTGTGTTTTCCCATGGAAGTATATAAAGGCCTTCTTCGTAATCCGTATTTATATCATTTGAGAAAGTGGTAAATACAAGCGCACCATTGTCATTCTCGAAACAGATGTCAAATGATTTATAGAAAACACTGGTGTCTAATGCAAAAACAGCCTGAGGTTCAGACCAATGTTCACCATTAAAATAAGAAGTGTATAATTCATTGTCAATATTCCCATCATTAAAAAAGTTTTGCCAAATGGCAACGGCGGTATTTTCTTTTGGGGAGGCAATTCTGATATTGGTTTGTATTCCTGGAGGTTCAGCAAATACTTCTGGACTCGAAATACTCCAATTTGAGTTTGCCTTTTCAATTATAGAATAATATAGGTCAGATTTATTCGATTCCAGATTACCTACATGCCATGTTATTAGTGCTTTGTTTTCTGATATTTTTGTGATGTGAGGATTGGCTTCAGCACGTCCTGAGTATAGGCTGGATCTATCATCATCAAGGTTGGAAATAAATACGATTGAGTCAACATCTTCAGCATAAACCGCTACATATATGTCTTGAGATTGTGCAATGTTTTCTAAAATATTTTCCGGGTCTGTTCCTTGAATTGAATAAGGAGTATGACGTGATTGCATCCAAGTATAAATAACTTCTTTACTGCTGACTTGTGCAGTTGATGGGTTATGAATCAGATTCTTATTGACAGCAATCGTTTTTACACTATCAAATTTTGCATTAGCTATTGAAAACTTCCTCATTTGAAGTTTGCGCTCCCCATAATGACTCCCCTCTTCTATCCAGCTAAATAACAGCGAGTTGCTGTTTCTGTCTATTTCTTGATTGGGTTGTGGTAAAGGAATTTTATGATACCAACCTACAGGGTTGATTTGAGACATGGTTATATCAAAATCTGAATCTACCACATTTATATTGGTCTTATTATCATAAGGAGGGAAAGTGGATCTCATATCATCACCAATTTTCCATCTAAATAGTGGTTTGGGGCCGTATAAATCTACCTCGTACCAATCCCATAGGGCTGTTGCATATACTCTCCAATACATTTGTACTACTGCCCCAGCAAGGAAGTGTTTAGCGTTTTCAGGAATATCTGTATATGAATAACCCATGCCAATATATGCTCCGAGTGATAAGCCTACATAAAAATCAATTAAGCCAGATGCAATGGTTGCTCCTATTGACAATTCTCCGCTTATTCCCATATCACCAAAGTGGTATGATGCACTATTATTATGTTCTTCTTCATGGTTTGGATTGGCATCAACTTTTAATTCTCCTTGAGAACCCCATCCACCATTTACAGTATCGGTAATATAATTTAATCGTGATGCATATCCCAATGCAGGAGAAATCGTGAAGTTGGCTGTGGGACCAACAATTTCACTTGCTTTATAGCCTTCGGCCAATTTTGAAAATTCTTTAAATGGATTTTCTACAATCCGCTTAATGCTTAGCGTAAGGTCAACAGAATTAGCAAAATCTTGTTTTGCTATTAAATCATTGTCTTCATCAAGAAAATAAAAATCTTGTTCGGTAGATTGAAAATCTAGTTTCACTAGTCCGGGATTTCCAAGATGAAAATTAAACAATTCCCTATGGAATTCAGGAGGACCGTCTAACATTAATTTGTTCTGAGATTTTGTAAATTTTAAGTTTGCTTTTATGGAAGGTGTGGGGCTTTCGAAATCAGTACCTCCTAATAAGGGTACCATTTGTGGAATGGTAAAGTTATTTTCCACTACTTTATTGTTTTTACTCAAATAGGTAGAGATAGAAAAGCTAACTGTATCTCCGATTTCTTGAATGTCCTCAAAATCGGAATTATCCATAAAATCGAACCATTTTGGTCTGGTCCTGTGAATGGTTATTGAAAAAGGACCCTGTATAATCACAGGTTCTGTATCATCACCAAGATAGTATTCAACTTTCATAAACGAATGTGGAGGTTTTAAGCTGGCCATATCAAAGCTTAGATGCCAGATGGTATCATTTATTTTCACCGCATCTGCTTGCCCTAATTCATGCTTGTTATTGGTATAGAACACCCCTCTTATTTTGCTTATATCGTTTAAGTGGCTTTGTGTTTTTATGGTAAAAGTATTAGTCTGAGCCATGGTACCTGGAGCTATGGATTCTTCAAAAGGGCCATCAAAATCACCACTTATGGTTGGAGCCACCATTTTATTAATGTTTATTGGTAGAGGAAAGGAATGCATTACGATGTTTCCTAAGCTGGTAACATAACCTGTTTCAACACTCATATAACTGCCCTCAGGTGCATCTCCCATATCGAATGTAAATTCTACTTCATGCTGGCCTGTAAATGTTTGTGTTTGTTGATCGATGATAGTATGGTCGGGAGTAACAAATACGAAACTTATAAAATCACTTTCGTAATACTCATAAGCTGAACCTGTCCAGTCGGTTGCCGCATTAAAACGATTTTCAACTCTCATGCCTTCATTAAAATATCCAATACCCATGCCTGGGGAGTAGGAAAAGTAATGATTAGGAATGGGGTCTTTAATATGAAAACGCCCTAAATGATAAGAGACACCTTCTTCTGGCCCTCCTCTATAAAATATTTTAGTAGTGAAATTATAATTTCCTGGGTTTTTATTTAGCAGGTTTCCTTCCCATTTTATGAACGAAAGTTTGTCTGAAGTATTACTCCAGTCTGGGCTTCCCCCTATTATGTTGCCCTTATTGTTTCCCGAATGGTCTTGAACCTCTGTACCCAATGCATCATTTAGCTTATAATGTGTTTCAGAAGGACTACTCCCGGTTTGAATTATTTTTATTTCAGCGAGTGTCCCCTTGAAATAGTTGGATATGTTTTTCTGTTGCAGAAATTTTGTTGATGCATTCTTTCCTATTATCCAATAGCCTGAATAGGATTCTAAATCTTCACTATTTTTAGAGTCCACCACCGACCCATCCATAAATAATTCAATTTGGGGATACCCATAACTTACTACGATATGATGCCATTGTCCGTCATTATAGGGGTGGTTTGCGTATAATTGTAGTTCTTCGCCTGCATTAAATTCGATAACACCCGTTTTTAGCATGGTAATTTCTCTTTCATTACGACTGCTATTTTCTCCGTCTTGAGTTTCGGAAAATCCAATGATTTTACCTCCAGATTGACTAGATGTTTTAAACCATAAATCAATTTGACCTTGTGGTGGTGCTGTTACCTGATGATTGGTTTCTATATAATTGTCTGTTCCATTAAGAGTTAAAGAATAAGCATATGGAATACTACTTTTAGTAAAACTTAGGGTATCATAATATTCCCCATCCTTTTCCAGTGAAATGAATACTTTATAGATGTCATCGGGGAAGTTGCTGCATAAAATATCAGTATTTAAAACATCTGATTCGCTATCGCTTTGGTAAACTTGGCTCCAATTAAACTTTGGAGTAGCAATAGGTGCCGGAGGATATATGGATAAATCATAGTTGGTCATAAATCCTGAATCAGGACAACCCGGATAGTATTCATTAATATTTAGATGGTCTACTTTATATGTTTGATTAGAAATATCATCAATTAATTTGGCCATACTTTCCTCTGGCAATACGGTTTTTGAAAAAATAATTCCGTCATTTTCATCAATAAATCTAAACATGATGGAATCCACATCAGCATGACTTGAGATGAGGCTTAGCGTATCTTTCATCCTTGCTAAATCTGCTGGCTGTGGAGAAAAATAGGCGCCTTTTTTTAATACTCCTCTATTGTTTTTATAACTCAGGTCGGAAACCAGATTTTGGCGGTTTCGTAAATCATCAAAATTCCAATAGCCTACAATACTATCATTTTGTAGCATGGTTTGATACCTATTGTTGATAATCATTTGCTGACTAATGTCTACATTCCAAATTCTTAATTCATCAATGGCAGTAATGAAATTATTCATGATTCCTCCGCCACCAATTTTTAGAGGGTAGGTTTTTAATTTACTCTGATAATGCGGGTAATTTTGTTCAATAGATTGAACCATATTTTCATCTATATACACATCGAGAGCCAGTCCATCGATATAAAATTGGGGCTGTTTCCCTTTGTTAGCTGTAAATGTAATGGCCACATGGTGCCAATCAGTTTTTTCTAATTTGGAGTATTCAAAATCTCCCTCATAAAGCATATCGAAAAAACCTCTAGCACCTGTATAAATTCTGAGTCCAATTAAATCACTTTCCATTTGGATGATTAGAGATGCAGCAAATGCTGTGTCAACAGAAACAAAATAAAATTCTCCATTCGGATTGGAGTTGATTTCCACAGTATCAAATCTTAACCAGGCTTCTATAGAAAAACTCCCCTGAAGCACATCTAAGCTATAAGGACCCATATACATATCAACATTTCTTTCTCCTGGTCCATTGCTGACCAATGCGTATTTTGCTGTATCTATATTTAATATTTGACCGGAATTTTTATTCTGTATAAATGTGGGAATAGAATCATTGAAATAGCCTTCATAAGCATTGCAAATTAGTTTGGGTTGTTGTGGGTTTATTATAAGTTTATTCCATCTTAACAATCCATTATCGGGCCCGCCATCACAATAAATAGCTGTTTCTAAGTATCTTGTCGACAAGGGAAGCTCATCCATCCTGATATTGTTATACATGGCGGAATCAAGGTAGAAACCTTCTTCAGCATTTACTATCAAAGAGTCTATTACGGTGGTGTCCTTACTGAGAATGTTAAACTTTACACTTGTAGTGCGAGGAGGTAGGTTTTCGACTTTAATGGAATTGCTTATTTCTGGAACAGGCTGCCAATAGTCGCTTGTAAAGGAATAATTATTAGAAGTAAAAGGCCCCCAGCCTTCGCTTGCCTGTATGAATAAGGTGTCGGGATAAACAACATATGGTATGCGATAGGTAGCATTACTGTCACTCTGATAAACAACTTCTACTTGTAGAGTAGGAGAAAGCGGAAACCCCATGGTGTCAGATTCAAATTCCCAATTGGCTGATTCCAAATAATTACCCTCCTCAATATATGGTTGATTTATGATTTGATTTTCATTATCCAGCATTTTAAAAGTAATTTTTGAAGTATTTGTTGGTAGGCTATAAACCATTATGTAATTACTTCGTTCTGTTCCGATGGTATAAGGGCCGTATCCATTCAGGGAGTTGATGGTGATTTTAGGAATTTTATTGGTATCACTATCGTTTAATGCTGTTAGTATTTGAGGATATTTTAAATGAGCTGTTTTATAGATTTCGGACGTCTGGGCAAATCCACTTATGAATTGCAAAAACAGAATAAAAGTGAGGAGAAGATTTATTGAAATTGATTTCATAAGGATATTTATTTGGTACGAATAATTTCTACAGGATTTTTTTGGAATGGCCACCTCAACAATTCAATTTTATAGCGGTCATTTAGATTTAGTAAAATTAAAGCAAACGCAGGATTTAGGTCAAAATATCACTACGGTATGACTACTGTAATCTTTCATTTTAGCTTATTAGGATTCAATATAAATAACAGGCTCATGTATCTAGTAATACCCACTGCGACAGTGTGTTGTAATTATTGAGTTTTGATTCAGAGCAATGTTTTATGTGTTTTGATTGAATTTATTTACTATTGTAAAGTAGAATTTTACTACAGTAATATAGTTTCTATCATTTTTAAAGGAAATATAAAATGCGCATCCTATATAAATTATTGTTAATAGTTTTATTACTATTCATCCACTTTAATTTAGCATCGCAAGAGCAAAATGAAGATGTATTTTTAGATGCTAAAGATTTACCCTTCGAAGAACAGCCCGTATTTTTGCATCGTTCTGCAGAGCGATATTTCAGATCGGATATAAAACTGGCTGATACGCTATGTAAAGAGGCGCTGAGAATTTCCGAAGATATAGGAAATGATACACTGATTGCAATCTCCAATAAATATCTTGCATTTATTAATAGAAATATGGGGATGTATAAACTCGCATTGAATTATGCTCATCATTCTCGTGAAGGGTTTGAAAAACTAAAAGATAGTCTTGAATTGGGATTTACATATAGTTTAATAGGCTCAATAAATAATCAATTGGGGAGTAAAGATAAAGTATTGAATGCTTTTTTAAATGCTGAGAATATTTATTTGAATCTGTATAAGAAAGATAATAGTAACAAACCCTATATCAGCCATTTGGCGGTTTTGTATAATGATATTGGTTTGTTTTTTTTATCACCAATTAATGATTATGAAAAGGCACATTCCTTTTTTAATAAGGGCTTAAAGCTAGCAGAGCAGATTCCAGATAGTATGCAAATTACTTCTTTGATAGCAAATATCGGAATGACTTATCTTAAAGAGAAAGATTATGAAAATGCGCTTGTGTATTGTGAGCAAGGATTGGAACTATCAACTAGTTTAAAGAACCATATCTTTTCTGCAAATATTACTAATAATATGGCACAGATTTATGAAGAACAGGGTAATATTGAAACGGCTAGAGAATACTATTTGAAAACCCTAGATATTTATAAAAAACAAAATTCTGTTTATTTATGTGGCCTTACAAATAAAAGTATTGCAGATTCTTATTTAATTGAAGAAGAATATGAAAAAGCACGTAAATATTATTTGAAGGCCAAACTATACTTTGAATCAAGTGGAGCAAATCGGAAATTAATATCAACATATAATCAATTATCTGATATTTATAGTAAACAGCATAAATTAGATTCAGCCTATTATTATTTAAAACAATATTCTGTTTTGAATGATTCGATAAACAAAAATGAAAATGAAACCCGCTATCAGGAATTGAACATTAAATACGAGACAGAAAAGAAGGAAAAGGAAAATGCAATTTTGAAAAAAGACAATGATAAACAAATTGCCATTCAAAGGTTTTTATTTCTATTGATTACGGCAATCATTATCATTGCTAGTATCATGATGCTTTATTATCGTCAATCGAAGAAGTTGCTCATGCATAAAAAATTAATAGCTGATAAGGAGAATAACGACCTCAAATTAAATTTAGAATTTAGAAATAAAGAACTTACTAATAATGCCTTGAAATTAGTCAACCTTAGCGTTTTTACAAATAAGATATTGGTTAACATAAATGAGGTTTTACCAGATACAAATGACCATGGAAAAAAGAAATTACAGGATTTAACCAAAGAAATAGAAACAAATTTTCAGTTAAGGAATTGGAAAGAGTTTGAAACCCATTTTATTGAAGTACATAATGGATTTTATGAAAGGTTACAAATGAAATACCCCAAATTAACACCTACCGAAGTTAAAACTTGTGCTTTTTTGCGACTAAATATGTCAAGTAAAGACATAGCTGCTTTAACCTATAAAAGTCTTCGAACTATTGAGAGCGTTCGAACAAGCATTCGAAAGAAAATGGCTTTGTCACATGATGTTAATCTAGTGAGCTTTTTGATGAAACTCTGATCATAAAATGTTTAAGCGACCAGCTGTTATCCCGTGTCATTTATTGCTAAATTATCAAAGGAAATGAGTATTGAAGATTACTATAAAACGCTAGGCTTAAAACCTAATGCTGGTCAAGTTATAATTGCTGTTCATTATTTAAAACTGGTGAATAGTAATTACTCAATTATTGAGATGAATGGAAATAAAGAAGATTTTTATAGAATTAATAGGGCTATTGAAGTATTACGAAATGAAGCAATACGTAAATACTATGATATAATCTATAATGAAAAAGAAAATAATACTCTGGATCAAAACAACCTGACAATTAAGAAATATTTGAAAGTAATAAATAAGGCGGTAACTTTAGCCAATAAAAAATCGGACATGCTACTCGCAAATTCAGAATATCGTAGTCTTTCTGGAAAAATTCAAAACACAACTACTTTTTGGTTGAAATATCTAGTTTATGCCATCCCCCAACAAACTTTAAAATATATTTCCCTGCCAATACTCACTTTGGTCTATTTATTTTTTGGATTGACGCTAATTTTCAAACAAATAGAAATTTTCGATAGAGATTACTTAATAATCGGTGTAATGGTAAGTTTGTCCAGTATTGTTTTTTTATACCTCAGTTTTGTATCATATATTTTTAATAAAATCAATAAATAAGAATGGTTCAATAAATCCTCACCCCCTACCAAAAACAACCCGCCAAGCACCAACAACAATCCAAAATAAACCACTAATAAACACTCCCAATAGCAACACAAATAAAAAGTCACTGGGAATATGAAAAGCTGGGGAAATTAAACTGGGCAATATGCCAATTAATGCAGAAACCAGGCCAATAAAAATACCTAAAATGAGGAGGGCAATATTTTCAGTAAGGACTAAATTTAGAATCTGTTTCTTATCATAACCAATGGCCTTTAATAGGTCGAGTTCTTGGCGTCGTTCGAGCATATTGCGTACTAATACTATTCCTAGGCCAATCGTTCCTAAAATCACTCCTAAGCCACCTAGAATCATAAATATGCTCAGGTAGGTATTGGTGACCGAATAGAAATTAGCCAAACGAGTAGGCGCAGCTGTGATGACCATTCCATAGTCTGATAAATCATTATTCAAGACTTGTTTTAAGTCCTCCGCTTGAGCTTCTCCACAGCCTATCATCATATACTTTGAACCTGCTGCCGAAGGGAAATTGTCAATAAAAGCCTCCTCCGAAATCAAAATATTCCCTTGAAAAACACTGGCATTTAATCCGCCCACCAAAACCAATTTTATGGATTTTCCAGCTTCATTAAAATAAGTCAAAGTATCACCTATCTTTTTCATCAATCCCCATTGTATCACCGTTTGGTCGGCAATGGCAGGAATGATTCTAGCTTCTTTTTCACCTTGCAAAGAAAGCCAAGGATGTGAACTTTCTTCCAGTTGAGTAGCAAAAGAAAAGGCAGCCAAACTATCAAATAATACTGCATCTACACCTAAAATTTGTGGCTGCTGTACTTGATTTAAATTTAAACAACTGGCATCGTCACCATTTCTGCTGTGGAATTGAACAAAACTCGTTTGCTCAAAAAGCTCTTCTTCAAATAATCCTAAAGCTTCCCGGCCTTCTGCAGTATTTAGATTCTGCAAAATGGGAACTGTGGTCTCTGCCCAAAACTGAAATCCTCCGGTCCCAGAACTTCTTTGATTCTCACTGCCATCAAAAGTCTTTCTGTTGGCTCCAGTCACCATAATGGTAAATGTTCCGATGGCCAAAAGCGCAATGACGGCAATGCTCCTATTCTTGTTTCTTCGGGCATTAATAAAAGCCAATTTCCATTTATTGAATCCTCCAGAATTATTTGCTCCCAATTTAGGAAGTAGAAAAGAGACTAAAGCTGTCAGACCAGTAAGCAATAAAAATCCGGCCATCAACATTAAAGAAGCATTTTGTGCAATAGATTGGAAAATGGTATAAGCCAAAATTCCAACAGTTGAGATGATTCCAATTAAAGCCAGCCACAAATCTAATTTCCCAGATTTTACAGAAACGATTTCATCTTGTCCTTGGATGATAGAAATCGCTTGCTTCTTCAACATCTTTCTAATGACGAAATAAATAGAAAACAATGATATGATGATGGAAACTACTATTCCAATCATTAAGGTTTGGGGTAAAATAAAAACGGCTAGCATATCGGCATGTACCGCCTGATTCCAAACGCCATTTAATCCAGCTATCATCCATTGATTATAAAGAATCCCCACAAAACCACCTAAAATGGAACCTAGGATGATGGTAGCTAGAGATTCTTTTATTCTCAGCTTTAAAATCTGCTTTCGAGAATATCCCATGGCAAAAAGCAAACCTACTTCATGGCTTCGACTTTCCATATTTAGTCTATACATGAGCACCATCAGGAGGATGGCTGCCGCAATCACAAAAAAGCTCAGACTTAAGAATAGCTCTCCAAAATCCACTCCACTACTGGCGGCTCGTTTGCCTTCTGCTCTTACATTTTGAAAGCGGAATCCTAAATCTAAGGGACTCAAAGCTCCCATGATAGAATCCTCTAGTTTTTCTTTATTAGTTTCTTGGCTTGAAAATCGAATGGCCGTATAATTCCCATAAAGATTATTCCAAAGTTTTAATCCCATATTTAAGGAAATGATGGCTTTTGGAGTTCCTTGAAAATCATCCCAATAATCCTCGTCTTTATCTTTGATTTTTTTCAAATCGATGGGGATTCCTGCATCCCATTCACTACAATTTCCTGCGGAGGAAAGGCCCGGAAAATCGGGCATTAAATCTCTAGTGAAAGGAGCAGTCTCTAGAGGAAGAATATCCTTAATAATAAAATAGCTTTGCTGTTCATCTAGAGTTCTCAAAGGACCAATAATATAATACTTCAGCAAAAGGCTATCACCAATTTTTACATCTAAATCTTCTGCCAACCATTTATTAATAATGATTTCATTATCTGATATTGACACGCCTATAAAATCATCAGAAGCAGCAGTGACAAAGGAGTAGGGACAAGATTTCTGGTCAGAACTCAAACTATTTACGAAATAAGTGAGGATGTCTTGCTTTTGCAGTGCCAGTTTGTTCACTTTCTCAGCTATGGAATGATCAATAAATACTCTATCCGATAGCAACTCAAATTGCTTTTCCTGCTCTAAATATCGGAGCTGAAGGGCAGCATCTTTTAAGGTCCAGTTTTTCTGAAAAGCCTCCTCTAGTTTTTGAATATTTTCGTTTTCTTGAGCTAGAATAAGATTCGATAGCCCTGCTAAGTCCATTTCTTCTGCTAAAAAATCTAGGTTTAAAAATACGTTATAGGTATTGGCTTGTTGGTTTCTTAAACTGAAATTTGCTAATTGTTCTGAGGAGGCTATTCCAGCAACTTTTAGTCTTAAGGCTATAGATGGGTCTTCGTCACTGTTAAATGGAGCATTGAGAGGAATAATATCAGCATTTTGAATGCGTAGTAAAATGGTTTCCCCAGTTTGTAAATGAAGTTCACGAGCCACCTCCTCCGAGAGAATTACCTCGTTCTTCTTGATGTCAAATCCTTTATCATCAGAGAATTTCCAGAATTTATCATCCACACCTAAAACCTGAGTTCTGTTGATTCGTCTATCCGCATCGGGATTTATGGCAATTCCCTGAACCAATAATACAGAAGCTAGATTAGATTTGGTTTCTTTTGAAATCTCCTCAGCTAATTCAGAACGAACAAATCTATCTTGAGTAGAAAGCGCAAAAGTAGTTTTCCCCAATCGTTGGTCCACATTATTCTGTAAGCTCAGCTTTACACTATCTCCAACAATTAAAGCTCCAGTGAGCACTGCCGCACTTATTAATGTAGCCAAGAGTACCGCCAAATGTTGCTTTTGGAAGAAGCGTAGGCTTTTGGATATGTATGTGTTTTTGTTCATGGGACTTAAGGTTTTATTGGGCTTGGAAGTTCTTTGAGACAGATGACAGATGTTGGATGCTCGATGACGGATGACCGATGAAGAGTAACCACATACTTTGGGCTATTGTTAATCGTGTAGAGTTAGTTATTAACTTATTAGCTAGCGCGGATTTGCAATCCGTGCAATTTAACATATTTACAATGTGCAAATTACTCATATGTTTTTAACTCTGGTGTTTCTAATACAATATTTTAAAGAATCTACAATAGCAAATTTGTGGTTCTTTCTAGTAAATATATCTATCCATCCAACCGTGGTCATGGTGATAAAATATGCTTTATCTAGCTCGTACGTTTTATATTTGTCTGACATGAATTAAAAATAAAGTTCTTATGTTATACGCACAGATTGCAAATCCGCGCTAGCAGTAACTAATAATAATCACAAAGTTTCACAGAGAAACTGCACTAATCTAGCTCGAACGGAATTGCAATCCGTTCAACACTCCACCCTTCAATTCATAAACCTCACCAAACTTTTCCGCAATTGCAATAGAATGTGTTACCAGAACTAAAGCGACATTCTGCTCCTTAGTCAGTCTCAACAACAAATCCCCAACAATCTCTGCCGATTCTGAATCCAAAGAACCTGTGGGTTCATCGGCTAATATCAAATCTGGCTGATTGATGAGCGCTCTTATTACTGCTACTCTTTGGCATTCTCCACCGGAGAGATTTGAAGGAAACTGTGCTACTTTATCTGATAATCCGACCTCCTCCAGCCATTTTCTGGCTCTATCTTCTGCTTCCTGTCTGCTCTTTTTATCGCCATAAGCTATACTTGGAAGTAGGATATTCTCCAAGACATTCAATTGTGGCAGAAGATGATGGGACTGAAACACAAATCCTATTTTCTGATTTCTAAACAATGCCAATTGCTGGTCTTTAAAATCTTTTAGCTCTTTTCCATCATAAGAAATGCTTCCAGATGTGGTTTGGTCTAATGTCCCTAGGAGATTTAACAAGGTGCTTTTCCCAGAACCCGAAGGGCCAATAATAGCGATGGCTTCACCTTGTTTTATATTTATTGTAATCCCTTTTAATACTTCTTGCTCAAGTTTAGCATCCTTGTTAAAATAGGATTTGCATACATTTGATAATTCTATATTCATTATACAAGACTTTCGTAGATTTTCAATACCTGTTCACTCACTGGGTCGATGGCATACTTTTCTCGTACTGCTTGACTACCCATTTCACTCATTCTCTCAATTCCTTCTGGATTAGACAATACTTCTTTCCACTTGGCTACCAGAGCCTCAACAGTGTTTGGTGAATAAACGACTCCTCCTCCGGTTTGTTTGATAATCTCAGGGAAAGCGCCCAAAGCGGGCTGAACCAATGGAATACCTGCAGCCATAGATTCCAACTGATAGGTTCCAAAGGCTTCTCCTTTTAAAACAGGCACAGTAAGAAGCGTCAACTGATTAAAGAATTTGAAACGACTTTCTGCTTGATAGTCTTCAATAATCATCACATCCTCAAAAATGCCAGCCTTTTTCAATTTCTTCATTTGCTTGCCCACATATTTCTTGTCATCTGCGGTATATCCTCCCGACAGTTTCAATAATACATGCTTGAATTGCTCATCTTTTTTAAGCTCGATATAGGCATCAATTAATAGTCCAAAACCATGCTCTTCGTACATTCTAGAGATATACCCAATGGTTTGCGGTTCTTTTAATGGTTTGGCATATTTATATAAATCAGCCTCTACTCCAATGGGTACAATATGCATCTTGGAATCCGGAATTCTCATCTTCTGCTTCATCTCTTGAGCATAATAATCACTCACTGCAATAAAGGCATCCACATCCTCTCCTTTTTCGCTCATCAGATCCCAAACTATCTTTTTATAATGGTCGTTCATGGCATCTACCCAAACATCCTCATCTTGTAAAGAACAAACCACAGGTACGTTCAATTGTTCTCTGATTTGTTTGGCCAAACCCAGTAATAAAGCATTAGAAAGATGCACCACATCAGGTTTTTCATGAACCTTCAGAAAGTCTATCAGTTCCTGTAAATCTTCCCCTTGATTTCCATCTTTACCCTGAAGCATGGAGATGGTCATGGGCTCTAAACCTTCAGTACGAGTGGAACCCGCTTTTTTGGCCGCATAACGAAGCATAGATGAGGAGTTGAAAAGCTTTTCCATCCAATTAGGCATCTTTCTAAAGATTTTGAAATTCTGCTTGAGGTAGATGTTCACGGCGCCATAAAATATGGGAGCTGTATTTTCTTCTACACCATGTTCCATAGTTAATGGCAGATATATCGGCAGCATCATAGCATCATGGCCCAGCTTTATCAATGATTTGGTATATCCGCTATCGCGCAGACAATTACCACAATAAAAGGTACCACCAAAACCGGGAACTATATTTACAATCTTCATTTGGGATGTTTTTGTTTCTTGAGATTGTAAAGATAGGAAAGTTAATTATTTCTTGAGCTGACTTGTTTTAATCTTTATGGCCACAAAGACTCGAAGACACAAAGAAATACACCAATTAACTTCACAAATAAGCTTTTTCATTTAGTATGAAACAAAATTTCATCAATAACAAAAGAACTAGCCACTAATACTCGAATGAAACTAAGCATAATATAGCTTCTATCTCCACGAATATTCCATCACACACAAGCGCCTTAGAATCTCATCGTAAATATTTTACACCTCTCTAACATAATATTAAACCACCACAGAGACACTGGGACACAAAGGAAACACAAAGACCTCTTCACAAACATTTCCCTACATGAATATTTGCATTAATATTTCTTTGCGGCTTTGCGGCTTTGCGGCTTTGCGTGAGCAATATAATCTTCCACCATTGTGAATAACCACCACAGAGGCACTGAGACCCAAAGAAACACAGAGAAATTAAGACTACATGATTTCGCTAAATACTATATTATACGAATATCTCTTTGCGCCTTTGCGCATTAGCGTTAACTTAAGCTGTCTATTTTTTTAAGTTACAGATATACATATGAT
>NZ_JABKCA010000085.1 GCF_013166655.1 Lentimicrobium sp. L6 | reverse complement strand
ACTTAATTTTTGTCAGCTAAGATAAGGATTCCCCATAGTTTTTAATGTGACCCATTATTACTGGGGCTGATATTTTGGGGAGGCTATTAAAGGGAATATAGAATCTTTTATTGTAAACTTACTCAAACATTTATGATTTTACTTTTTAATTCATAATTAAATAAATAGAAACGATGGCTAGATTTGTAAAAAAACAAAAAAAAGAAATTGGTGTTTCGCCTGATGAATTATTGTTTAGAGGTAGGCAAAAATCTGATGAAATCATTTTACGAATCATTGATTATGATGCCAATAATTTAGAGGAAAAGGGAATCCATAAGGTTCAAGAAGCATTAAGGTTTCAAGAAAAAAACTCAGTCACCTGGTTAAATGTGGACGGATTGCATGATGCGGGTGTTATGAAAGAAATTTCAAAAGGCTTCGATCTTGACAGTCTCATTCTTGCTGAAGTAATGAATACTGGAACAAGGCCTAAGATTGTTGAGTATCATAACTGTATATACATATCTATTAAGATGCTTCAGCAAAATGATGAAACCAATAAGATTTCTGTTGAGAACCTCAGTTTAATCATTACCAAATCGGTACTTTTTTCTTTTCAAGAGAGGAGAGGAGATGTCTTTGAACCTGTTAGGGCGCGAATTAGAAAGCAAAAGAAAAGGATTAGAAGTTCTGGAACGGATTATTTGGCTTTTGCATTGCTTGATGTTGTTATTGATAATTATATATATGTGATTAGTGTTTTGGGTGAGAAAATTGAGAGCCTTGAAGAAGATCTGGCCATAGAACCCAAACAATCTTTGATTAATGAGATTAATAATTTCAAGAGGGAGTTAAATTTTTTAAGGAAAAATATAAAACCAGCCAAAGAAATGATTTTGGCGCTTTCGAAAATGGAGTCTGATTTAATTAATGAAAGCTCATATATCCACTTTAAAGAATTGCTTGATAATATTGATCATGCTAGTGATTCTTCTGATAGCTATCGAGAAATATTATCTGACCAGCTCAATATATATCATACTACAATAAGTAGTAAGCTTAATGATATCATGAAGTTTTTGACCATTTTCTCGGTCGTATTTATTCCAATTACTTTTATAGCTGGGATTTACGGAACCAATTTCGATTATGTTCCAGAACTTCATTTTAAATACAGCTATTTTATCATGTGGGGAGTCATTCTATTGGTTGCTTTAGGAATGCTAACTTACTTTAGAAGGCGAAAATGGTTTTAAAGTCAATAGGCTCCTAATTATCAGTAAAGATTCCTTCATGTCAAAAATATACAGTCTTGCTTTTTGAACCAGATCCCACTCTATATGTTGGTGACTGTAGATCTAAATTAGGGCTTAATGAACGAGATTCGTCTTTGAAAAAAAATAAGAAATAAAGCGATAGGAACTAGATTACCACTCGATATTAATTTACTTTTGCAAAACACATTTTATACCAAATGTTCGTCAAAATGAAATTTAATCATTTTGCTCGTTACATTGGTTGATGCCGATACATAATCAAAGTGGCTTTAAGACTAAAAGGAATTAAAGGGGCATTTTGATTAGTCATCGGTATAACACAAAGCAAAAATTAAATTAAAACATCAAAACATGAAAATTAAATCTATTTCAATCCTGGCTTTCTTATTGGTATTGATTTCATATTCTTGTAAAAATGAAACCGTAAATAGTGAGGATTCAGACGCAGTTTCTGAAACCACTTCTTTAATGGCCATCGATTCTACAGATGCTACCAACGATTTTTATGACAACTCAGAAACCATATTACTTCCTGGTGATCAGATAGAAGTTTTAGGCGAAGTTTCTAATCCTGGATTTGTTAATTTCTCTAAACTACCATTACGTTCGGTTATGGTAAAAGAAACCCGCCTAGGGAAATATGGGAATATGTTTACTGGTGCTTTTCGTTATGATGGATATTCCCTTCAAGATATCTTAAATGAGAGGATATTGCAAAAGAAAAATGCAGATAGTTTTAAACCTATCGTTGATTTATATGTGGAAATTGAGAATGATAAAGGAGAGAAAACGGTCATTAGTTGGGGTGAGCTGTACTATAATAATCATTTAGATGAAATAATTATTGCCACGAGGGTAAGTAGAGTGGTCCCTTCAAAGGCGAAGACGCTTTGGGAGCTTCCCACAGAAGCAAAATTAGTGGTAGTAGGAGATTTACTAACGGAAAGAAATATCACTAACCCCACAAAAATCACCGTAAAGTCTTATCCTATTGAATTAGAAGTGGAAAAAGGTAAATTCCCTTTATACTCAGCTACTTGTGATTTTATGATTGAGAATAAAAAAGTGGCCACATTAAAAGAGCATCCAGCTGATTATCCTAATATAGAAACCCATACCATTTTTTATGGAAGAGGCAGAGGATTGCACAGTACTGATCCTTTTACAGGATTGAGTTTAAATGCTTATTTATCAGATGTAATGGAGGAAACTCCAAAAGCCATTCGTGAGGGGATCTTTATTATTGCTGCCGATGATGGGTATAGAGCCATGTTCACCTATAGCGAAATTTGTAATAGAAACGACCAAGGCGAATTATTATTAATTTGTCGTCCTGAGGTAGAAACTGGAGGAATATTTCGAATTATCCCATGTTTCGATTTCTTCTCGGACAGAGCTATTAAAGGTATTAATACAATTTATTATTCTGAAAATTTAAAATAGATTAGCCTTATGAAAAAACTATTCGCCATTCTTTTTAGTGTCATAGTCTTATTCTCTTGTCAAAGCAGTATTGAAGATGAAAGCAAATTAATCATCTTTCATGCAGGTAGTTTGTCGGTGCCTTTTAAGCAAATGGCAGAAGAATACCAAAAGGAAAATCCTCGGGTGAAAATCCTAATGGAATCAGCTGGAAGCAGACAATGTGCACGCAAAATTGCAGATTTAAAACGTCCTTGTGATATTATGGCATCGGCAGATTTTAAAGTGATAGAAAATTTATTGATTCCTGATTACACAGATTGGAATATAAAATTTGCTGGTAATGAAATGGCCATCGTTTATCATGAGCAATCGCGATTAAGTAAAGAAATTAACTCCAAAAACTGGCACGAAATCTTGATGAAAGAGGAGGTTGCTTATGGACGTTCCGACCCTAATTCTGATCCTTGTGGCTATAGAACGGTGCTCTTGGCTAGTCTTGCAGAGGAGTATTACCAAAAGAATGGTCTGGCCAAGCAGTTGGTGGAGAAAGACAAAAACTATATCAGGCCTAAAGAAACCGATCTCATTGGTCTTTTAGAATCCAATGTAATAGATTATATCTTTTTGTATAGATCGGTGGCAGAGCAGCATGGATTAAAATATTTGGTATTGCCAGATAGTATCAATCTGCAAAACCCAGATTTAGATAGCTTTTATTCAACAGCCACTGCCGAAATTTCAGGAAAAAAACCTGGTGAATTTATTACGAAAAAAGGGGAAGCCATGGTTTATGGAATCACCATATTAAAGGATGCACCCAATAGCCAAGAAGCTCATCAATTCTTGAAATTTGTTTTATCTAAACAAAAGGGTATGGCCATCATGGAGAAAAATGGACAAAAATCTTTAGTTCCATCACCCTCCTCTAGTTATGAGAATATTCCAAGAGAGCTAAAAGAATTTGCATTAATAGAACAATAACTAAAAAGCATTAAAAAAGTGAGAACCAATTTCAATATTTTAAATCTTATACTCATCTCTCTAGGGGGATTAGCATTGATGTTTATTGTGGCACCACTTTTGGGAATGTTCTTAAACACGACTCCAGCAGAGATTTTCGAAACTACCCAAGATAAAGAAGTACAGCAAAGCATTTGGTTAACACTTTCTGTTTCTTTTGCTTCCACTCTGGTATTTGCTATTGCAGCCATACCGCTTTCTTATCTCCTAGCTAGAAAAGAGTTCTTTGCCAAGAAATTGGTTTTGGGAATTATCGATCTACCCATAGTTATTCCTCATTCTGCTGCGGGTATTGCTATTCTGGGATTTATTTCTCGAGATTCGCTTATTGGACAAGTGGCAGATCGTTTTGGTGTTAGTCTCGTTGGGAATCCCATTGGCATTGCTCTTGCCATGGCTTTCGTGAGCATCCCCTATTTGATTACTGCTGCTCGCGATGGGTTTGTGGCTGTTCCCATCCGATTAGAAAAAGCAGCTTTAAACCTTGGTGCTTCACCTGCTCGAGTGTTTTTCAGTATTTCTTTGCCTTTGGCTTCCAGAAATATAGTTTCGGGTATGATTTTAATGTTTGCCAGAGGAATGAGTGAATTTGGTGCCGTGGTTATTGTAGCCTACCATCCAATGATTACGCCTGTTCTTATCTATGAACGATTTGGTGCTTTTGGATTAAACTATGCTCGACCCGTTTCTGTTGTTTTTATTATAGTTTGTTTAATATTTTTTGCAGCACTTAGAATGCTGTCAAGAGAAAGACCAAGGAGATAAATCATGCTGCAACTTAAAAACATATCCAAAAAATACGAGGAATTTGCGCTACATCATATCAGTTTCTCCATTGAAAAAGGAGAGTATGTAGTTTTATTGGGAGAGTCTGGAGCCGGAAAATCCTTGATAATTGAAATGCTAGCTGGATTGATTCATCCTGACGAAGGTGAGATATTTCTAGATTCGAAGAACATTACCCATGAAAAAATTCAGAAGCGAAATATGGGGATGGTTTTTCAAGACAATACCGTTTTTCCTCATCTTAAAGTGAAAAATAATATTGCCTTTCCTTTAAAGACTAGAAAATTGGAAGCTCCAGCTATTCAGAAAATTGTAATGGGATTGGCTCAGAAAACTCAAGTCGATCATTTGTTAAATCGTTGGCCCGAAACTTTATCGGGAGGAGAATTGCAACGAGTAGCTATTGCTCGAACTTTAGCTTGTCATCCCGTTTGCTTGCTTTTGGATGAACCATTGGCTTCTTTAGATGTGCAATTGCGCGATGATATGCGAAGTCTTTTGCGTGGGCTTAATGCGGAGGGGATGACTATGATTCATGTCACCCACGACTTTGAGGAGGCTGTTTCTTTAGCAGATAAAATAGGTATTGTGCATCAAGGTGAATTGGTTCAGTTCGGTAGTCCGAAAGAAATATTTCATAAACCTAAATCTAAGTTTATTGCCAAGTTTTCTGGAATTAAGAATTTCTATAATTCTATGGTTGTTAATGAGAAGACCATTATGCTTGAGAATAGAATTGAACTGAAACTTCCTCATGGCTTATCGAAAGGACAAGGCTTTGCCATGTTTAAAAGTGAGGATGTTATTCTTTCCACATCACAAATAGATTCCAGCATCATCAATAATTTCAAAGGCCAAGTGGTAGAAGTTATTCCTAGCCATAGAGGTATGGAAGTGGTGGTGGACATTGGAATCATGGTTTCTACGCTAATAAGTCAAGAATCCTTCGATAGATTTCAAATGAAGAAGCACGGCATGATCTGGATAGGTATAAAAGCAACAGCTATTCACTTTATTGAAAAGGAATAGCTGTAATTATTTAAATGATATATTAGTTTTGCTTTGTCTAGAATTTAAACCCAAAAGACAAACTATAAAAACTAGTTTTTGTTTCAAGGTAGGCAGGGCTCACATAATTGGCTCCGTACATATAGTAATTTTGAGCATTATATTTCTGCACAAAAGAAGCATCCATAAAGAATGGTCCCGAGCGATAACCCAAACCAAAACTAAACTGATTCTGTGTAATATCATTAATTTCTTCTTTCACTGGGCTGGTGGTGAAGGCATATCCAGCTCTAACAAAGAAAGGTTGTAATCTCCATTCTGTACCCACCCTCATGGTATGTGTTGCTGTGAAATCGTTTTTGATATTTTCGTTTTCTTCATAAAATGAATCTGTGTTCGATTTCAAATAGGCCTGACTATAGTCTTGGTATATATAATCAACACTAATGAATCCCATTTTTTGAATAAAGATACTCATGCCTCCCATGGCTTTAAATGGAGTGTTCATATTATATTCATATCGGCCACTTGGGGAGGTTTTGGTATAAACTTGACCATCGTACATTTGGCTTTCTACTTTCGAAAAATAGGTGTCGGTCATTCGATAATACCAAGTTGGAGTATGAATAGCACCACTTATTCTGATGATAGGATTTATAATATAAATTAAACCAAATTTTCCATTTATACCATTTCCTCTGGTTCCTATTTCTTCTATATAGGTAAAGTTATCAAACTCTCCAGGAGCAGGATTTTCTAATGCTGTTTCTTTTAAATAAACACTACTAAAATAGTTGAGGAAAGACCATGATAAACTAGCTCCAATAAATAACCTGTCATTATAATTACCAGAAAAGGCAAAAGACATTTCGTTTTTATATCCTTCTGTTCTACTATTATAACTCTGATAGACTCCTCCAGCCGGTGTGGCAGCCACATATTGATTAGGGTATCCATTTACGGTATCGAGTAAATAGGTTTCCCAAGCTAGATTAGTACTAAATAAGTTTAAATTATTTGGAAGATTACCATTGGCCTGATCTCTCCATTCAAATACTTTAGATCCTCCATAAGAATCCCCTTGAATTAATATATCGGAGCGATAATTATCTATCCTGTTAAAAGAAAAACCAAACTGCATGTATTTCCATCCAGTTGGATTTGGGTCGTGTTGGCTAAACAAGGGCATGGCACTTACTAGGCCTGCCATTCCATAATTAAAATTATCTCTTCTGTCGGAGCTTGAATATCCACCATAACTAGATTCAGCTTTATTATATAAATATCGCGGAGCCAAAATATATTCTGAGCTTTTATAGATTCCCAAACCAGCAGGGTTGAAGTTGATGGTGCTAATGTCACCACCCACAGAACCCATGGCTCCTGAAAGCCCCATAAATCGTGCAGATCCCGCAGTATTGGTAGACGAATACCTTAAGGCATCCTGAGCATTCTGTGACAAAAGGACAGTGGAGAATAGTATTCCTCCTATGATAAATAATATTTTACTATAATTCATGGTCATTATTTTATGAAATCTAAAAATTGATTTTGATGGGATGAAACAAGAAGGGTCTTGACTTATCTTCTGCCTCCTCCACTGCTTCTGGAACTTCCACCACTGCTTCTTGAGCTTCCACCACTACTTCTTGAGCTACTGCCCGAGCTTCTTACACTAGAACCGCTACTGCCCGAGCTTCTGCTTGGAGTGGAATATGAACGACTGCTGCTTCCACTATTTGTACTTCTAGTTGGAGTAGAATAACTACTTCCAGAACTTCTGGTACTTGTAGAGCTAGGCCTGGAATAAGTTTTGGCTGGCTTACTATATTGTCTATTTTGGCTGGTACTAGGTTTTTGATATCTTGAGGAGCTTTGTCCAGTTGAGCTACTAGTACTTGTTGAGGATGGTCTACTATAAGAACTGCTGTTAGAAGTTCTAGCAGAGCTACCATTTGATGAGCTTCCTGTATTACGAGTATATTTAGCAGCAGAACTTCTTTGGCTATTTTGGTATTTTTGATAGCTATACTCTGAGCGATTCGTTGTCCTGTTAGTATTTACTGTTGCTGCTCTGCTTGAGTTTGAACTTGCATTTCTACTAGAAGAGGCTGTGCTAGCACTGTTTCTAGATGTCCCCATTCTTGCTGAAGCACCTGTGCTTACTCTAGTGCTGTTTGTTCTATCAGAACTACCTGCATTGGCGTCTCTACGATTAGAAGATCTGGTACTTGTACTGTTTGTTCTTCCACTTGCAGATTGAGAACCATTATTAAAGTATCCTCTATTGGCATTACTATTAAAATCTCTGTCGGAACGTCCTTGTTTACTACTGGCCATATTTCTATTGGCATCACCAGTTTTGTTCATGTTATTATTGTTGTTCCCGGCATATCCACTTCTACTATTGTTACTCCTATTTGAACCATAAGAATTAGAAGAATGGCCTCTGCTTCCATAATAATAGCTGTTTACGTCGCAAGGATTGTGACATCCACCGCCCCAGTATCCGCCACCAGCATAGTATCCGTTCCAGTATCCGTGGTTATAACCAGACCAATAGCTTCCGCCATAATATCCACCCCAATATCCACCATAATATCCACCGTAATATGGAGCATAACCCCAGCCACCATAAGGATAATACCATGAGCTTCCCCATCCCCAACCAAAACTGAAACTAACGCGAGGTTGGTAATAAGGGTAAGCATAATCATATCCCATATAAATACTAGTTCCGTAGCTATATGGATTATAATCGTACCAATATCTGTTGGTATAATAACTATCATAATAAGCTACACCATCAACAGGATCGTGAAATCTTTTAATGCGTGATGCATATTCGTAATCGTAATAGTCATCAGATTCAAAAGAATCTTCATAATAGGTTTCTCCATCCACTTCTACAATCTGATCTTCGTAAGAAACATCAGAATAAGTGACCTGTTGATTATTATTATTTCCGGTAGTGGTTTTAATCACTGTTGCAGAAGGGCTGACATTTGAGCTTGAAACCGGCATAGGACTAGTGGTAACCGTCTTCTGTTTTGGTGTTCCATAGGAATAAATGTCGTCTTCGCCGTAGCTTGCTTGATAAGAAGAAGCACAAGATGTGAGTGCTAAAATGCTCAAGAAACTTAATATATTTTTTAAATTTTTCATAATTACCTCCTTTTAACAGGGTTATATAATATTTTACTCACATAAAAAACAATCTGTTATTTTATTTTTTACTTTTGCAAGCAATATATAAAAAGCAAATACTATACCACAATTAAAGATGGCTAAAAATTTTTCAACAAGAGAAGAGAATTATTCTCAATGGTACAACGATATCGTCAAGCATGCGGAACTAGCAGAGAATTCTGCAGTGCGAGGATCCATGGTAATAAAACCCTATGGATACGCTATTTGGGAGAATATGCAAAAAGTATTAGATCAAATGTTTAAAGACACTGGACACGAAAATGCTTATTTCCCCTTATTTATACCGAAATCGTTCTTTAGTAAAGAAGCTGCTCATGTGGAGGGTTTTGCTAAAGAATGTGCGGTAGTTACTCATTATCGTCTTAGAAATGGCGAGAATGGAATTGAAGTAGATCCAGATGCGAAATTAGATGAGGAGCTCATCGTTCGCCCAACTTCAGAAACTATTATTTGGGATACCTATAGAAAATGGGTACAGTCCTATCGTGATTTACCAATCTTGGTAAACCAATGGGCTAATGTAGTTCGATGGGAAATGAGGACCCGTTTATTCTTGCGTACTGCTGAGTTTCTATGGCAAGAAGGGCATACTGCTCATGCTACAGAGAAAGAAGCTGTGGCAGAAGCACAACAAATGCTAGAAGTCTATGCTGATTTCGCAGAGAAGTGGATGGCGGTTCCTGTTCTTAAAGGTACAAAGTCACCAAATGAGCGTTTTGCTGGAGCTTTAGATACTTATTGTATAGAAGCCATGATGCAAGATGGAAAAGCATTACAGGCTGGAACTTCTCACTTTTTAGGTCAGAATTTCGCTAAGGCTTTCGATGTGAAATATTTGAGCAAAGAAAACAAACAAGAATATGTTTGGGCAACTAGCTGGGGAGTTTCTACACGGCTAATTGGTGCTTTAATCATGGCGCATAGCGATGATAAAGGACTGGTTCTTCCTCCAAAATTGGCTCCAATCCAAGTGGTCATTGTACCTATTTATAGAAAGGAAGAGCAATTGGACGAAATTACTGAAAAAGTTCAAGGTGTTATCAAAGCATTAAGAGCTAAAGGTATTAGCGTGAAGTTCGATGGTAGAGATACTCATAAACCAGGTTTCAAGTTTGCGGAATATGAATACAAAGGTGTTCCTATTCGATTGGGTGTAGGTCCTCGTGATTTAGAAAACGGAACTGTTGAAGTAGCACGTAGAGATACCTTGACTAAGGAAGTGATAGATATGGAAGGCATTGAAGATAAGATTGAAGCTCTTTTAGAAGAGATTCAGGAAAACCTTTATACCAAAGCCTTGGCCTTTAGAGAAAAGAACTCTCGTAATGTGGAAACTTGGGATGAATTTCTAGTGGAAATTGAAAAAGGTGGATTCCTTTATGCACATTGGGATGGAAGTCCAGAGACTGAGCAGAAGATTAAAGACGAAACTAAAGCAACCATCAGAGCTATTCCTTTGGATGGCGAAGAAGAGGGAGGAAAGTGTATTTATACTGGAAATCCATCGGCAAAAAGAGTTGTTTTTGCTCGCTCTTACTAGAAAATAAGTGGATATTTAGGTTATTGCATTAATTGACAAAAAGGATTCAAGGCAGTTTTTGCTAGTAAATACTAGTGAAAATCTTTGATGGATATAAATGAAAAAAAGGGCTTGGTAATCATAGAATTAATTTCTACTTTTGCAGCCCGAATTTTGAAGGAGAACGCTATGAATGAGATAAAGGAGTATCATATTTCCTTTAGAGGGTTGAAAGACGGATTACATTCGTTTGATTTTGAAATTGGAAAAAAGTTCTTTCAGACTTTTGAGAATACAAGGATTCAAGACAGTAATTTGAAACTGGATTTGGAACTAGATAAACAGGAAACGATGTTGCAAGTATACTTTAGCATTGCTGGCGAAGTGGAAGTAGAATGCGATCGTTGTTTAGAATTATATACTCAGGCTGTTGAAGTTGAAGATAAGCTTATCGTGAAATTTGGTCGCGAAACTTTTGAAGAAGCCGAAAATATTTTGGTTTTAGATGAAAAAGAGCATAAACTACAACTAGAGCAGTATATTTATGAGTTTATTATGCTAAGCCTTCCTATGCGACTGATTCATCCTGAATTGGAAGATGGTGAGCCTGATTGTCAGCCTGGATTTCTCGAAACTTACAATGAACAAGATGATGCTGACGAAGATGAGGTGATTGATCCTCGCTGGGAAGCATTAAAGAAATTGAAATAAAGAATAATAAAATATAAAAAGTAGGAAAAATGGCACATCCTAAACGAAAAATTTCGAAGACAAGAAGAGATAAGAGAAGAACTCATTATAAAGCAACTGCTCCGCAGTTAGCAATTTGCCCTACTACAGGCGAAGCTCACGTTTATCACAGAGCTTACTATGTTGATGGTGACTTGTATTATAAAGGTAAGATGATCGTACCTGGTAACGAGTAAAAAATAATTTACTTTGTTTATTTGAGTTCAAATAACCTCGAAGGTTTCGGTCTTCGGGGTTTTTGTGCTTTTTTTGATGTGATTATTTCCTACCTTTATGCCTTGATATTGTATTATTCATAGTGGGCATTATGGAAGGATATGAGTATCTTCAACAAAAAAATCACCTCGTTTCAATTTAATAATGATAGAAAAAACCAAAGGAATCATTTTTAGAGTCACCAAATTCTCCGAAAGTAGTTTGGTGGTTAAGGTGTTTACCGAGGTTTTTGGTATGCGAACTTATATGGTTAGAGGAGTCCGTAAAAAGAAATCTAAGACTCCAATGAATTTATTTCAGCCACTGAGCATATTAGACATGGTGGTTTATGAAAAGGCTGGACGAGACATACAACATGTTAAAGATGTAAAAGCAGGTCATATTTTCTCAAGCATCCCCTATGAAATGAATAAGACTTCCATGGTCATCTTTCTCAATGAAGTTTTATATAAAGCTATTGGAGAGGAGGAAACCAATGAGAATATGTTTCAGTTCATCTTTCAATCTTTACAATATTTGGATACCGCCGATGAGAAATATTATAATTTCCACCTTTGGTTTCTTAGTCATTTTACTCGCTTCTTAGGCTTTGAAGCCTCAGATAACTTTGCTACTCGTCAAGCTATTTTCGATATGCAAGAAGGAAGATATACTTCTTTAAGACTGCCGGAAACCATTAGTATTCACCCTCCTCTAAGTGCGCTCTTTCATCAATTAAATAGGGATAAGAGCTTTGGAACTGAACTTATCATTTCTAGAGAACAAAGAAAACAGTTATTGGAAAAGCTACATCAATATTATCAGTTTCACCTACCTAACTTCTCTGAACTTAAATCTTTACAGGTCCTTACTGAGGTGATGTCTTCCTAAGTAGATGAAATGGAATTGTTTTCCTTTTAGATTGAAAAGCTGTAGAATTAATATTGTTTTATAAATCGGATTATAAATCAGATAGAGCTTGAGTTCTATTCAAGTTGTTATTTACAGAATGCATATTTAATCTGAAAGCTTAAGCGGAAATATTTTCCGCTTGCTTTATTTTTAATTCACTTTGATTTACTCACTAAGTTTCTTTTTAAGAGCTTCCACATTTTTCTCAGAAACAATATTTAGTTTATAAAACAACCTCACATCAAATCTGAAATCATAAGTATGGGCATCGCGTCCATAACCTGTAGAGTTACCACTTAATTGGGGGTCGTTTTCTCCATACATGGCTTGGGCAAATATCTCAAATGAATCCCATAGAGAACGAGCTCCAAAAGTAAATAATTGAGAAGCTGCTTCTGAGCTTCCTCCCCATAAATAACTATAGTCTATAAATGGTGTTAACTTATCCTCAATAATATCAAAAGCAAAGGAAGTAGTAACAATATTAGCTCGGCTAGGGATTTCATAGGCGAAATTCCAACTCTATACATTTATAAAGTCTTTAGCACAAGAAGGCATACTATCGGCTATTAGTTGATCGTAATGATAGCTTGTTCCTTGAATATTATAATGGAATCTGCCAAAGTCAATACCCGCATGAACAGCTGCTGCCCATCGTGTTCCATTATCATCCATGGTTTGATTATAAATCTGGCCTGTCATTCCAGAAATCCCAAACTCCGAAGACCAATTGCTTCCTGAAAGTTTAATGGCCAAGCGAGCATTCAATTGGTTAACTTCTTGATTATGCTTGGGTACCAGAATAATATCTCCATCATTAATCCCTCCAGAATAAATATCTGTGTCATAACGATGTGAAGAGGAGGATGATAATTGCTGATTTTTGAAGAAACCCAGATGGAAATTTAATATGCCATGTTTTCCATTCCAAGTAATACCATAGTCGTAATCATCTTGCAGACCTACATAGTAGGCCAGGTTTCCCCAATCGTCATACGGCTGGTAATTGAAGCCAAATGGCACCCAAGTTTGTCCAATTTGCAAAGTATTTTTCTCATTAATATTATAGCCCATATAGAGAAATAGCGGAGTTTGCCAACCTTCATAAAAACGATATTGAACTGCCGCAAAAAACTTCTTATTTACATTTGTTTGAGCCCAGACTCTAAAGCTATCAAATTTGAAACTCCCTTTTGTGCTATTGGAACCCGGTGTCCAGTTTTGGTAGGTGTAATAAAACATGGTAGTTACACCAAAGCGATCTGTTCGTTTTAATTCATCAATAGGGCGGTTTTGGGCTTGTATTTTCACAATAGATGCTGAAACTAAAATGAAAAGGAACAAAAGTCTGAATAGTTTTTTCATTGTTTTTCTTTTTGATCGTTCTTCTTAATGGAGATTCCAGAATAAGCTAGAATAATAGCTATGAGAGGATTGATTAAATTAAAAAATGCAAAAGGAAGATAAGCAAATGTAGCCACGCCCAAAGTCCCTGACATGTATGCTCCACAAGTATTCCAAGGAATTAGAGCGGAGGTTAAAGTGCCTGAATCCTCTAAGGTTCTGGACAGATTTTCGGGGGCTAAATCTCGTCTTTCATATTCCATTTTGAACATCCTACCCGGAAGTACAATAGACATGTATTGGTCAGATGCTATGATGTTTACACCCATACAGGTGAAAATAGTTGTTGCGATTAAGGAGCCTGTTCCATGAACCATTTTTAATAAAGCTTGAACCAGTTTTCTCAACATTCCGGTTTCTTCCATTACGCCACCAAACATAAGTGCTGATAAAATCAACCAAATAACATCTAGCATAGAATTCATTCCGCCTCTATTCACTAACTCATCGAAGGTTGCTGCGCCAGTTGTTGTGGTAAATCCGGTATACATTGCCTTCCAAACTCCAGCTATCATCACCATAGGTTGCGATAAATCTGTTCTATCCACAAATTGAATCACTTGCTCGGTTTGAAAGATAACAGCTATTATCCCTCCAGCTAATGCTCCAAGGAGGATGGTTGGGAATGGTCTCATTTTTACAATGGCTAAAACCAAAACAACCAATATGGGTGTTAATAACCATATGTTGGTAGTGAAGTTGGCTTCAATAATAGCTAGAGATTTATCTTTCATTAGCATATTTCCTTCGCCACCAGAAAACAATCCAATGACTGTAAACAAGATCAAAGCAATGGTGATGCTTGGTATGGTAGTCCAAAGCATATGCTTAATATGTTTATATAAATCTGAACCAGCCACGGCAGGAGCAAGGTTAGTGGTATCAGAAAGTGGAGATAACTTGTCTCCAAAATAGGAGCCGCTAATTATTGCACCAGCGGTTACATTTACTGACATATCCATGCCATGAGCAATACCAATCATGCCCACACCAATGGTTCCGACTGTTGTCCAAGAGCTTCCAATGCTTCCAGCAATAATGGCACAAACAATAACGACTGAAGGATAGAAAATATCTGGATTTAGAAGTTTTAGGCCATAGTAAATCATGGTGGTCACAGTACCGCTCATTACCCAAGTACCGATTAAAGCCCCAACTGCCAAGAGAATAAAAATGGCTCCCATGGCTTGGCTTATGCTTTTTACAACTCCATTACTGATGTCATCCCAAGTATGTCCATTTTTTAAACCAATTACCGCAGCTACCAAACTACTAAATGTTAATGCGATTTGATTGGGTCCCCATGAGGCATCATCAGCAAAAATATAAACTGCCAAGCTTAATAATCCTATGAGGAATATGACGGGAATCAAGGCATCCAAATAACTGGGGTCTACTTTGGTTTTCTTTTGCATTGCGTGTAAGATTATTATAAGTAATCAAAAATAGGGAAATAATCATTCCACGAAACAGATTTTCTTGATAAATGGGGAATTTATAAGATTTATTAGAATGATCCCAAACAAGGTTGGATGATACTTATTTTTCCTTTGAATCTTACTGAGATAATGTCATTTTAGATGGAATTTATGATGACTAGACCTATTGAGTGAGAATATTTTCCTCTTCTTAAGCTGGGGAAATTGAAAAATCTTAGTATTTATTAATCGGATTGCAAATCCGGTTGAGCTTGACTTCTTGTATAAGTGTTATTGTTGCTTACAAAGTGAGGTTTTTAAGTGAGCATGCTTAAGCGAAAATATTTCCCACTTATTATATAAAAGAATCAATTGAATCTTTTGTATTTTATCAATCGGATAATAAATTTGTTAAGCTTGAGTAGCAAAATAGACTTGGTTGAGCTAGATTCCTTTGATATAGGAAAAACAAGAGAATGGGGCATATTTTGATTTTAACTCGTCTACAATTTCTTTCTCTCCTTTTACAAGACTTTGAAACTGTTCAATAATCATTTCTTTAGATTCCTCCATTTTTGTTTGGGTATTTATATCTTTCAAGTCAATGGAGAATCCGTCAAAAAGATATGGAATATCATTTACAATCTTTAAATTCAAGAAATGACTTTCATCATAAATTCTATGATAATTACCCTCAGATTTTTCAATATAATAATCGGAGGATTTAAGATTGGTGATTTTTGCCATTTTACTACAATGATAGAGACAAGAATCATCAATGATCTGCTTTTCGCATCCGGTAACCTGATGAAATAAGCACTGACGAGTAGTCATTAAAATATTAGGGTGAAATAGACTGTAAAATAATTTGAAGCCTGTTTGTTTCTTTAAAATCTGAATTTGTTGTTTGTTTAACTCATTGGAAACAAATGCACCCACCGCATTAAACTTCTTTTGTAATACCAATAAACTAAAAGAGTTTACCAGATTTAAAGAAGGGCCAGCTATCCACGGAATATCATTCTTATAAGCTTCAAAAGCTATTCCAGTATTATTGGTCAAGATGAGTTTGGGTTTTAATTGCAAAAGCATTTCAACTGCAAATTCGTATTCTCGCCCTATCAAAACCGCTGGAAAATATGGAATCAGAGACTCGTTTTCTTTAAAAAACGCCACCCATTTCTCAGCAGTCTCTTCAAAACAATTGGGCAATTCAAAATATACTATTACTTCTTTATTCTGTGACAAATGAGCATCCTCTTTAGAGCAAATTATCACAGAAAGTGAAGGAAGGTCAGGAGCTTCAATAGATTTATTTAGTTTGGGAATTTGAATGGCTTCTTTCCATTCCCTATTTCCATTTAAATAAAATAAAATTCGTTTTTTGAGTTTGGTGAGATCTTGATATGGAAGATAGGTTTTGTTTTGTAGCTTGGATAAGTCCAAGTCTTTCAAATGATATTCTGTATCTTCAATGGTTTTGAATCTTTTCCAAATCACATCTCTACTAAGGGGCTCTTTGCCATAGTCTTTGAGCAAAACGGAAGATTCTAAGCCGATGCAGTCTTTCTCAAAAATAAGTTGAACATGTAAAGGTGTATTTACTTCTCCCGATATGTGGATTTCAAGCTCAGGCTTTTCAATACTAAGTTTCCTCATCTGCTCTTCCACCGCTAATTTTAGCTCATCCTTCTCCTGATATAGAAGCAATGAAGCCTCCTCTAATTCTGCTATTGAGGAGATTTGATTTTTGTTGGCCAAATGTAGAACACTATAATCTCTTGGACTATCAATAAACATTTCAGAGCCAATATTCCCGCTTAAATAGGAATTGGAAAAATCGCGATTGAAGACTTTATAAAGCTGGCTATTATCATGGATTAACTCTTGCTTTTTAAGGATGGAATCAATTTGCTTTCGCCAAGTATCTACCACCGTAAAAACATAATCCGCTTTCTTTATTCTGCCTTCTATTTTTACAGAAGCCACTCCCGCTTCTATCAGTTCTTTGGCATCGAAATAAGCAGAGTTATCTTTCATATTTAAAGGATAATCTTTGCCTGCAGGAGTTATTTGGTAAGCATCTCTGCAGGGTTGACTACACCTTCCTCTATTTCCAGAATTGCCATTTTGTACCGAACTCATATAGCAGAGTCCTGAAAAGGAAATACAATTAGAACCATGGACGAACACTTCGGTGGAAACGCCTCTTTCTATACCAAAAGCAGTGAGAGGTTTAATCTCCTCCATATTCATTTCACGGGATAAATTCACTCGTTTTACTCCTAGTTTTTCTAGAAACTGAATCTGACCTTTGTTATGGGTGGTCATTTGTGTGGAGGCGTGGATCTCAAAATCAGGGAAATGCTTCTTCAAAATATATAATAGCCCAATATCTTGAATAATTAAGCCATCGATGGAAGTATTCACTAATTTATTCAATAATGAAATTAGAGAATTTATCTCATTTTCGAGAATAAGAATATTGAGGGTAAGAAAGATTTTACAATCATTCTGATGTGCCAGATGGAGAAGGCCTTTTAAATCTTCCAGGCTGATATTTGCAGCTCTATTTCTGGCATTGAATTTATCAAGTCCACAGTAAATGGCATTGGCACCAGCTAAAATAGCTGCTTTTATGGCGGTTACATCTCCGCCAGGGGCTAAGAGTTCGATGGGTTGAAGAGTCAAAATATAGATTTATTTTTAAGTCTTGCGCTTCTTTTTCTTAGCAGCAGGAAATAAAACATTATTCAAGATTAGTCTATAACCAGAAGAATTGGGATGGATATTCAAATCGGTTTTAGGATCACCCACTAAATGGCGATAATCCTCAGGATCGTGTCCACTATAGAAAGTCCAAGTTCCTTTACCAAATTCTCCATGGATATATCTGGCTTCACCCTTGCCTTTGTTTTCTCCAAGAACCAGAACATTTGGCTTTAGTGTGTTTTTATTAAAAGCGGTGGTTTGTCCCATAAATCCTCTCACCACAGATTCGTGATTCTGACAAAGCATGGTAGGAACAGGATCCCATTTGGCTGAGAATTCGAAGAGGGTAAATAGGTCATTCTTTTGCTGAACTCCTCTTTTTACTGGATCTACATCTATATTTGAGATTTCATATTCTTGAGGATTCTGAGAGATTCTAAAGTTGGTAAAAGCCACACAATTATCATAATTCAGTTTTTGCTGTGCTTGAGGATCTGCAGGATCTCCATCAAACATCACTTCGCAAATATCTACTCCTTCGGCTGCCAACGCTACATCGAAACTATCTGGTGCCGAACACATGGCGAAAAGATAACCGCCACCCATCACAAAACCACGAATGGTTTTAGCCACTTCTAATTTTAGTTGAGACACTTTGGCAAAACCCAAAGCATGGGCTGTGTTTTCGGCTTCTTTCTGATTCTCAATATACCAAGCCGCATTTCTATATCTGGCCCAAAACTTACCATACTGTCCTGTGAAATCTTCATGATGAAGGTGAAGCCAATCATAAGTGGGCAATTTCCCATTCATAACCTCCTCATCGTAAATTACATCGTAGGGGATTTCTGCATAGGTTAAGGCCATTGTGACGGCATCGTCCCAAGGTTGTTTGTTTTTTGGTGAATAAACAGCGATTTTAGGTGCTTTATGAAGCTTTATCACATCCATATTAACGTCTGGAGCAGCAATATCACTAATGATGGCTGCGGCTTGTGCATCTGCAATGACTTGGTAACTCACACCTCTGATATTGCACTCATCCTCAAAAGCTTCATGATAAGGAAACATAAAACTACCACCTCTATAATTGAGAAGCCAATCTACGCTCACCTTTGATGAAATCACCCAAAAGGCCACCCCATAAGATTTTAGATGATTACTCTGAGCTTCATCCATGGGTAGGAGCATATAGGCTGCTTTAGATTGATTAGAAATCATCAATAAAACAGCGATGATAAGAAGGATAAATCCTCTTTTTATTTTAGAAAGGCATTTCATTTCCTGCGTCTTGGTTTTCAATGAAAGCCTGATCATCAGGAATTTCATCCATTTTACTTTTTACTCTCTTGGTATTCGAAGCAGAATCAAATTCATGGTTTGGTGTCATGGCGTCGTCTGGATTAAAGTCGAAGCTGGCCAAATCAGCAAACTTGATATATTTACCGATAAACTTCAAATATACAGAATCCAAGGAACCATTACGGTGTTTTGCAATGATGATTTCTCCTTTTCCTCTTAAATCAGTACCATCTTCATCTTCGGTGAAGTCGTAATATTCTGGGCGATAGATGAAGATTACCATATCGGCATCCTGCTCAATCGCACCAGATTCACGAAGATCGGAGAGCATAGGCTTTTTCAAGCCTCCTCTAGTTTCCACCGAACGATTTAGCTGTGACAATACCAGAACGGGTACATTTAATTCTTTAGCTAAGGCTTTAAGGGAACGTGAAATGGTTGAGATTTCCTGCTCACGATTACCATTATTATCACCGGCTCTCATCAATTGGATATAATCCACTACAATCAATGAAATACCATGTTGTTCTTTCAAACGACGACATTTCGCTCTTAACTCAAAAACCGAAAGGGCAGGAGTGTCATCAATATAGATAGGAGCATCTTCCAATGCTTTTACTTTAGTGTTCAGCTGTTTCCACTCGTCTTCTCGGAGGTCTCCTTTTTTCAATTTCTCACCAGCAATTTCAGTTTCTGCAGAAATCAAACGAGTGGCTAACTGTACCGAGGACATCTCCAGCGAGAAAACAGCAACAGGGAATCCGTTGATGGCAGCATTACGAGTAAGAGAAAGCGCAAAAGCCGTTTTTCCCATACCAGGACGAGCTGCAATTACTACTAAATCCGATTTTTGCCAACCTGCAGTCAATCTATCGAGTTCGGTAAAGCCGGAAGGAACACCTCTCAACTTACCTTCAGAATTCTTGGCTTTTTCCACTTCCTTAATGGCTTCCACTACCAGACTTCTCATATCGGTAGATTCTCTACGGAAGTTGTTCTCACTGATATCAAACAAGCCTTGTTCCGCTTTGTCTAAGAGGTTAAATACATCGGTAGAATCCTCAAAAGCCTCTTTAATAGTAGAAGAAGAAACGTGAATTAATTCCCTAAGAATATATTTCTGAGCTAAAATTCTAGTATGGAATTCAATATTGGCAGGAGAACCAACACGATTGGTCAATTGTGCGATATAATAGGCACCACCCACTTCTTCCAACTGTCCCAACATTTTCAATTTATTGGTTACCGTCAAAATATCGATAGGTTCGGTATCAGCAAAAAGCACAGAAATAGCATGAAATATTTTCTGATGGGCTTCCTTATAGAAAATGTCTGGTTTTAAAATATCAATTACAGAAGTCAGAGCATCTCTTTCTAAAAGTAGGGCACCCAATACCGCCTCCTCCAAATCCACAGCCTGAGGTGGAATTTTACCCATATCAAATGGGCCCGGAGCAATGGTGTTCTTGCGAGCTAAGCCCGTGTCATTTTGCGAAAAGCCGTTATTTTTAGTTTGTGTTTTCTGATTTTCCATAGCTGCAAAAATAATAGTAAAAGGCGCATCTTATCATACTCTTCATGTTTTTTTTTAACATCCTCCTTTTTTCAGCCAATCATACTATCAGAATTCTTGTTTGTAGTGCCTCCTATAGGGCATTAGCGTTAACTTAAGCTGTCTATTTTTTTAAGTTACAGATATACATAT
>NZ_JABKCA010000084.1 GCF_013166655.1 Lentimicrobium sp. L6 | reverse complement strand
CAGGTGAAGTTTCTTATCCGCTAACAGTAACACAAGAAGAATGGGTGAGTGTTGACATTCCATTATCACATTTTACGTCAGCAGGATTAAGCTTGACAGATATCTATCAGTTTAAATTTGATGGCGGCACAGGTTCTACTATTTATTTCGACAACTGGTATTTCTGGGAAGTTTCAGAAAACACAGATGCTACCTTAAGTGACTTACAAGTGGATGGAACAACTGTAGAAGGATTCGCTTCGGATGTGTTGAGTTATGAGATTGTTTTACCAAATGGGACTACAATTATACCAACAGTAACAGCTATAACTACCAATACAAATGCTACTTATATTGTTAACGATGCAAGTGGAATACCAGGTGTGACAGATGTAGTGGTAACAGCTGAAGATGCAATAACAAGTCTTACTTATTATGTGAATTTTGTTTTTGCTGAAGCTCAACCAACAGTTGCAGCACCAGACCCAACAGCAAATTCAGAAGATGTGATATCTATGTTTAGCGATGTTTATACTGATGTGATTGTGGATACATGGTTAACAGATTGGTCATCAGCTTCTCTAGAAGAAGTATTGATTGAATCTAACCCTACAAAGAAGTATTCTGATTTAGACTTTGCGGGTATAGAAACGGTCAGTTCTCCTATTGATCTAACAGCTGCTGAAATGGAATATCTTCATTTGGATGTTTGGACTTCAAATAGCACATTATTCAGCATCAAATTAGTAGATTTCGGTGGAGATGGTTTTGGTGGTGGAAATGATACAGAATTTGAATTGGATTTTGAACTAGAATTAAATGAATGGGTGAGTCTTGATATTCCTTTAATGGACTTTGAAGGGATGAATCAAACAGATCTAAATCAGTATATTATTTCTAGTGAACCAAGTGGCTCAAGTACTATATTTATTGATAATGTATACTTCTTTAAACTTCCAACTTCGGTAGTCGATATTGAAACAAATCAGCTTTCAGTATTCCCAAATCCAACAAGAGATTTATGGAATATTAATAGCGATGAGAATATTGAAAGTATTTCAGTATATACGCTTGCTGGAAAACAAGTATTATCAATGAGACCTAATATGACAAGTGTTCAAATGGATGCTTCTCTTCTTCCTAAAGGTGTTTATGTATCTAAAATTGTTACTTCAACAGGGATACAAAGCCTAAAACTAATTAAAAAGTAATAATACGATTGATTAATGATTGAGTTTTTTGTTTTATAAATTGTGTCAAGCTTCTACTTCAAAGGTGGGAGCTTGACTTTTTTGGTTTTTATCGTATAGTTGATTGTAATTGCAAATGGTTCTCAATTTCCGAAAAGGCCATATATATTAATGGAAAAATGATGTGTTTTTAAATGGTGAATGATTTTCTCTCTTTTGCATATCAATTAATTCTACTTTTACCAACTAAATACAAAAGCAAAACAAATGAATCATATAGATTGGATAGGTTTTATCGGAGTTTTTCAAATACTCTTAGCCTATATTCTCAACGTCATGGGAAAGTTGAAGAAAGAAAACATAGCTTTTATCTTACTCAATTTGGTGGGTGCCGCCATGGCATGTCTGGCTTCTGTTTTGATGGATTATTGGCCTTTTATTATTTTAGAAGGTGTATGGGCCTTGGTCTCTCTTTTTTCTCTTTTTAACTATCGGAAAGTTTATGAATAGCAAGCATAAAAATCATTAGCAAGAAATTGTCCAATGGAAATAAACTATAAAAGCATAGGGGTCATCAATACCCCTCATCAAACTAAAGAGGGAATGCCTATTCAAGCGAGTGCGGCTCAAGGTATCAAAGGAATGATAACTGTAGACAAAGAGTTTATGAAAGGTCTTCAAGATTTAGATGGGTTTTCACATATATATCTAATTTACGATTTCCATAAATCCAAGGATTATTCCTTATTAACCAAGCCATTTCTGGATGACAAGGAGCATGGCATTTTTTCTACTCGAGCGCCTAAAAGGCCCAACTCTATTGGCTTATCTGTGGTTAAGCTCTTAAGTGTGAAGGGGAATATATTAGAAATTGAAAATATTGATGTTTTAGATGGGACTCCTCTTCTTGATATTAAACCCTATATTCATGATTTTGATCTACATGAGGTGGATAAAGTAGGTTGGTATCAAGGTAAAACTAGAAATATTGCCAGCGAAAAATCTGACGACAGATTTAGTTAAGTTTATTGGATTCAAAATAATTTATTATCATTACCAAAACAAAAACATCATCATATGAAACGAGTAACAGGAATAGGCGGGATTTTCTTTAAATGTCAAAGCCCTGATAAAATGAAGAATTGGTATCAAAAGCATTTGGGTTTAGAAACTGATGCTTATGGAACTAGCTTTGAATGGCGTCATGCGGAGGATGCCAATAAGAAAGGCTATACTGCTTGGAGTCCCTTTAAAAAAGACAGTGATTATTTTGGGAAAGCCGATCAGGATTATATGATCAATTATAGAGTTGAAAATTTAGAAGCTTTAGTTGACGAGCTGCGGAAAGAAGGGGTAGAGATAGTAGACAAGATAGATTCTTTCGAGTACGGAAAGTTTGTTCATATTGTAGATCTAGAAGGCAATAGAATAGAACTATGGGAACCTGTTGATGAAGAGTATGATAAGATTTTGGAAGTGAGGACGAAGTGATATTTTGACTTCAAACTTCGTCTTTCATACTCCAATTTCGAAATTCCACGCAAAGAAAATGCAAAGGAGAATCGCAAAGAACGCAAAAGAAATTGCAGTGAAAAGATTATTCGATAGCCAACGTTGAACTTTATATTCAGAACTTGAAACCCAGCTTGCCCCAACCCTAGAGGGAGGCTGGATTTTAAGTATTCTCCTTTTAAACATTGAACCTTAAACAACTGAACTTTGAACAAATAGCCGAAGGACTTTTTTCTTCTTCTAACTACAGCTTATACTGGTCAATCATATCAAAAAAGGCCATCCGATAGCTGTTTCCGATAGGAAGCTTTGCTCTGCCATATACGATGTGATTATGCTCTATCTTTTCAATATTTAACAAGTTGACAATATAGGATTTATGAATTCTGATAAAATACTCATGAGGTAATTTCTTATCAATATTTTTCATGGTGGTTTTGGTGAGAATCATTTGGTCTTTAATGAATATTTTCACATAATCCTTTAATCCTTCCACATAGAGGATGTCTTTAAATCGGATTTTAATGGTCGCACAATCCGCTTTTACCATCATAAATTCGGGAATGCTAGCATTCTGATTTGTATGCTGTAGTTTATATAGAGATTTTGCTTTATTCACAGCTTTTAAGAAACGATCGAAAGGAATAGGTTTCACCAAATAATCTATCGCATTTAGTTCATAAGCCTCTAAAGCATGTTCCGAAAAAGCCGTTGTGAAAATAATCATGGGAGGATTGCTCATGGTTTTGGCAAACTCTAAACCACTGATATTGGGCATTTGTATGTCTAAGAATATCAAATCGATATCGTGATTTTCTAAAACCTTAAGTGCTTCAATGGCATTGGTGCAGGTATCCACTAAGTTTAGAAATTCTAATTTGGAACAAAAGTCTTTGATCACGTTCAATGCTAATGGCTCGTCGTCGATGGCTAAGCAGTTCATAGGGTTTTAAGTTTGATTTGCATATTCACACTGAATACTTCATTATTCTCGTCCGAGGAAAATTGGTGGTGCTTTGGATATAGAATTTCTAAGCGCCTCTTGATATTATTTAAGCCTATACCCGATTCCTTGCGCAGCATAGCTGGTCTTTGAACCACTTTATTCACCACTTTTAAATCGAGTTGTTGATTTTCCACTAAAATATCAATACTAATAAATGAGTTGTTCAGATTATCCACACCATATTTAAAGGCATTTTCAATGATGGGCAAAATGATGAAGGGCTCAAACTTATAATCGTCAAACTCCCCAACTACATTTACTAAAACCTCAACCTTATCTGTGAGTCTTAATCTTTGCAATTCAATATAATCCTGAACTACAGCAAGCTCATTCTGTAAACTAGAGCGGGAGGGTTCCGTTTCGTAAAGCATATATCGTAAGATAGAAGAAAGCTTTAGTATAGAAGGAGTAGTTTTTTCTGATTTACTAATGGATAAGGAGTAGATAGAGTTGAGGGAATTGAATAGAAAATGCGGATTAATCTGCTGTTTTAAAAAGGCCAATTCTGTTTTTACTTTATCCTGTTCTAGTTGTGATTTTTGCTTTTCATCTTCCAACCATTTTTCTACAAATCGGACAGAAATACTAAAGAAGTAAAAGAATAGTAAACCCATACCTGCAAATCCCAATTGTCTCCATAATCCAAAGGGAGGTCGCTTCTGCTTCTCATTGAGAAAAGCATCGGACTTTTTATTCGGATGGTCTCTACCTTCCATAATAATTTCTCGCTTCGGTCTTTCAAAGACCTCTCTCAAAAAACAACCTTTTACAAGGATGGATCCACCTAATAATAAAAACGTTAAAGCTAAAAATAGCCAAATTTTCTTTTTCAATAAAAATGGCATTAACACAAAATAGGTCCCATAGAACAGCAATAAACTAAAGAAAAGATTGAATATCATCCTTCCATAATCTATGGGGATATCGGAGCTTTTAAATATTCCCCAGTTGAAAAGAAATACCAGTACCCAAAATACAATATGTCCTAGAGTGATATAATATTTACCTTTGTTTTTTACCATATTATTTTGATGCTGCTATCACATTCACATAAAGAGTATCGGCATTAATTCCTGTAAAAATTCCAAGTCCATTTTCAATATTACTGGGAGGAGCCACCAAATCCAAAGAACTACTACCTAAATCTTCATATAGTGCTGCATATTCAGGATTTAAGCGATAAAGAATGACTCTATGTCTGCCATAATAGGTAAAACTTCTTGGGCTCAATTCCTGCTCGTCGCCTTGTACTGGCGCATTTCTAAAAGACCTTGGAGGATGATCGTCATCAGAATCGAAGATGAGTTCAGCATCTTCATCTATGGATTCCACTACCACCATATGATAGTCCAAATCTGGATTTGTCCAAGTGAGCTCCTCTGGTTCACTAGGCTCAGAACCGGGGCCCATTTGTGTGATATATATAGTGCTGGATGAAGTTTGAAAATTCTCTGGGCGATTGGGGATAATGGTTTCTGAGGTGATGACCTTCTCGTTATACTCAAATTCGATCTCGTAAACATTGCCAGCTCCAACCACAATGCTTTCTAATACGTATATACTATCGTACTTGTAAACCAAATTTTCCCAGGAACCTTCATGTTGAATTTTGACCTCTAAATTTTCTATAAAACCTCCTCCAGCATCGTCTCCATCAAACACAATTTGCTTTTTGATTTTTACCTGTATTTCATTTCCAGGGTTGATATAAGATTCTACCACAGCCACATTTGGGTCTGCGGTTTGTAAGTTGACCTTCTCACAGGAATAGAGAAAAATGAGGAGGCTAAAAAGCGCGATATATCTAAAATTTACAGATTTCATTATTTCAATTTAAAGGTTAGATTAATATTAGGCGTAAAGTTTAAATAGTAAACCGGAGTTTCTATCACTTCGTTTTCGATAATTTCATATTCATTATACCAAACATTGGATCGGTTATAGGCGTTAAATATAGAGAAACCAATACTTGCGGGAGAGTTTTTGCCAAAAGTAAAATTGTAATTTGCCGACAAATCTAATCGGTGATAAGCAGGCAATCTATTTCCATTTTTAACAGAAACATTGATAAAATCTGCTGAAGTGCCATCTAGTAATGATAATTCATAGCCGCCTTCGGGTGCGGTATAGGGGCGGCCAGTTGCATAAATCCAAGTAGCACCAAAATCCCATTTCTTCCATTTATAAGTTCCCACTAATTTAAGCTCGTGAGTGACATCATGGGCTGCATAAAAGTCGTAATCACCATATTCATCAATGTGATGTATTACCTGTGACCAAGTATAGGCCACCCAACCTGTGAAATTACCGTATTTCTTTTGAACCAAAACATCGATACCACGAGCTGTTCCATATCCAGTAAAGAAATTCTCAGAATAGTCAATTCCAGTGCGGTCTGTACTCACTCGTAGAGAATATTCCGTGATATTATCCATATCTTTATAAAAGGCTTCCACATCGAAAAGATAATCGGGAGTTTCATAGGCAGCACCTAGAATATATTGTCGAGATGAACTAACGGGTAATTGATCGTCATCGGCCAATACCCAGAAGTCGCGACTTCCTCCAGTAACATCCTCTCGAATTACTCTGCTTGCAAATTGATAATAATCACCATAAGAGGCTTTTATTCTCCATTTGTCACTGAGGTTATACACACTAATCAATCTGGGCTCGAAATAGTTCTTCTGTGTTCCGGTGAAGTAATTATATCTTAAACCAGGTGTAATAATGAGCTTACCATCGAATAGGTTCAATTTATCTTGTAAATAACCGGTGTAGATTTGACCAGTGGTCTTTCTATCGATTATGGTTAAAGTATCCGCATTTACATAGGTATAATCGATGTCGTTGTGGGTGACTTGAGCACCGAATTGAATGTGGTTGCTTTCGTTAAGCTGGTATTCAAAATCCATTTTGGAAGTATAATCCAATAGATTATTATCCTCTGTAATTCCTCTAGTGAAACTGGTGGATTCTCCATCGGAACTTATCATGGAACCCGAGCTAGATTTATCTCTCAAACTGAAATAGTTGGAATAACTAACCAAAGCATTCATATAAAAACGATCGCTAAATTGTCGTGACCAGTTGATGGAAGCTCCAGTGTTTCCCCAGCTGGTTTCGTCTACAGATTCAATACTCACTTCTTCTCCACCTGGTCTTCCACCTGCATCTGGATTTAATTCATTGCTTAGCTCATCTTTTCCATTATAAAAGCTGAAGCTGATTCTATCTTTCACCGATGGGCTATAGGTTACTTTAGCATTCATATCGTAGAAATAGGAGGTGGTTTGTTGGGTTCCTCCCCCTAGTCTAAATCCTGTTTGTGGTCCTCCTTCATCAACATCTGTATATTGTTCAAATAGTTTGTCATAGAGTGGACTTTTCCAACTTCTTCTTCCAGAAAGGGTGGCGGTGATTTTGTTACCTACTGGAAATTCAATAAACGCATTGCCAGACATCATGCTGATATCACCAGCTATATTGAAGCCTTTTTGGTTTCCATCTTTTCCAGTAATCTCAACTACACTGGCTAATCGACCACCATATTTGGCATCGAAACCACCTTTAAACAGCTGAACATCTTTTATGGCATTGCTATTGAAAGCACTAAAGAATCCAAACATATGCTCCACATTATAAACGGTGAAACCATCATATAATACCAGAACTTGATCAGGGGTTCCTCCTCTTACATAAAGCCCTGAAGAATTTTCGTTGGCAGCACTAATACCCGGCATCAATTGGAAAGAGCGTAAAATGTCTTTTTCTCCTAAATTGGGCAGGGTTTGTAATTTTATGGGCGACATTTTATAGATTCCGGCTTGTTGCTTGGAAACCTGCATCACATCTTGTATTTCTGCAGTTACATTTACCTCATTTAAAACCAAAGCTTGTTGTTTTAAGGTGATGAGTAAATCTGATGTGATGGTCTTAGGACTCAGAAATACCTCTTTTTTCTCGTAGCCGATATAGGAAAACACAATAGTAGAAGTATCTGTTGGGATATTGATCAATGTGAAATTCCCATCCACATTACTGATGGTTCCTTTAGTATTTCCCTGCACTGAAATACTTACAAAGGGCAAAGATTCATGACTCAGCTCATCTACCACTTGTCCGGCGATGGAGAAGTTTTCTTTTGTGGAAGCTCCAGTAAAAACCTTGGTCTCAAAGACTGTTTCTTGTCCTCTTTGAAACCATTTGTCTACTACCCAAATGGTTTGGTCATCATTCACAAAATATTTCAGTTTATTATATTTACAAATATTATCTAGTACATCTTTCAGTGGTTTATTTCTAGGATGTTCCGTAAATCTTATTTCTTTCAACTTTGCTTTATCATAATGGAATTTCAGATTATAGGTCTCACTCATATCAACAAGAGCAGCATCTAAATCACAACAGAACCAAGAATCGATATTAGTCTCAAGAATGGTATCCTGAGCAAAAGATAAAAGGCTGGTAAATAATAGGAAAAATAGGGCTAAGACTTTATTCATGGCTGGTGAGTTGTAGTTTTTTGACTTCAATTTTGATGTCTTTTAGTGTTTTATTTTGCATTGGGCCAGCCTGTCCTTCTCCACCAGGTCTGCCACCTCCGCCATGACCGCCTCCTCCGCCAGCTTGTCCTCCACCGTGACCACCGCCGCCTCCACCACCAGATGACATTCCCATTTGAGGGCCTCCGCCTTGTGGTCTCTGACCCATATTTACTGGCGCTTTCGACTCCAGAATTAAGCTAATGATAGGTGTTATGCTTGAGTTGTTTGAAAAATATTTTATGGGAATGGTGACCAGTAAATTCAGACTTTTTTCTTGGTCTTGAACAAATTCATATTTGATGTCATCCTCTTGAATAATAAAACCTAGGGGCTCTTGAATGATGTTTTCTAGCATATAAGAAGCAAGATTCATCTTCTTTCCATTTTCATCCAAAGGAAGGTATTTCTCGATTTCCTCAGGTTTCATAAGCATTTTATTGGGGTCTACTTGATATTTGAGTCCCATATACTTATCTGACTTTGCGGAGGAGTCTATCCAGATAGTGAAGCCGCTCATTAAAAGCCTTTTCTGAAGATTCTGATCATCAACTTTTAGGTTTACATATAGAAATTCATCATCATTAGTAAAGAGATAGAATAAATTATCATCAGTGCTGTATTGATATGCGGTTCTTGGAATATCAGAGATGGGAATTATAGCCTCCTCTTGCCATTTTGTGCTGATGGTCTTATGAGAAGAACAAGCTGAAAAAAGAGCTATAAGGATAAGAAAAAGAAAATACTTACTGTTCATGGTATTTATAGTTTGCGGCAAAACTACATGAGTCAAGTGCTAGCAGCAAACAATATAGACCAATAGGGCTATTTCATCGACGAATAGGGTGAGGAGCTAAACGATTTATTCTAATAAGACATGAGAAACAGCAGAAATCACTGGCCAGATACCCAAACTTTAGAAAAAGACGGAGCTTTCTAATTCCTCGGTGAATTTGATTACTTATTTGTCTAGTTTGTAATTTTTACTATTATTAACCAAATTTATAGGGGCCTTTCAGTAGGATAATAAAGGATGTTGTAGCACATGTAAATCATTCGAAAGCATTGGACGCATTATTTGAATTCCAAAATTAGGCCATATTTTGATTATTGATGTATAAACCTATTTTCTTAATTTACTCAAAATATTAGGGTCAAACTTCATTATTTCTTCCATTCAATTATATTACATTTGTAATATGGATAGAGGCCTTTTATTTTTTATCATATGCATATTAGTATTTAAATTTTCAATAGGTCAAAATACTAATGAGATAGATTCATTAGAACGAATGATCATTGTCAATCCTGATGATGAATTACAAGTGGATTTATTACTTCAGCTATCTTCAGAATATGGGATTGATGATTTTCAAAAATCATTGGATTATGCACATAATGCTATAGAATTATCTACTAGGAGAAATGATATAAAAGGTCAAATCCTTTCTAATATTCATATTGCAAAAATATATCAGAAAAAAGGGGGGATAAAAGAAGCTTTCGATTATGTAATCGAGGCAAGAAACTTAGCAAAAGAAAAGAATTATACAAACGAGTATGCACAAGCCATTTATCTAATGGCTAATATTTATGTTGAAATTGGTGAATATGAAAAGACAGCCGAATTATGTTTTGAGGCTTTAAAGATTTTTGAAGAGCTTCAGGAAAAGCAGGGTATTTGTGATGTGCTAGGTATGATTGGCGGCAATTATTATATGCAAGGAGAATTGGATGAGGCAGAGAAATATCTTCAACAATCTATTGATTTAAGCAAATCGATTAATTATAAAAAGGGTCTTGGAAAGGGCTTGACGAATATATCGGCAGTCTATAATATGCGTGATGAAACTGAAAAAGCTATTGAATATTTATATGTAGGTTGTCGATTGTTTCAAGAAACGGGTGAGAAAGTTAGAGAAGGGGTAGCCTATTGCAATATCGCATTATATTATCTGAAATTAAATGAAGTGGATTCGGCATTAAATATACCAATCTTTCTATGCAATTAAATGAGCTGGAGCCTAGCAATAGAAATATGGTTTTAACTCATATTGTTAGGGCAAGGAGTTTTCTTCAAATTGAGGACACTGCCATGTTCTTGAGTAATATGAAACATGCGCTCGAAATTGCTGATGAAAATGGGTTGAAAAGCTTATCGTATAATGCTGCAAGTAATCTATTAGACTTTTATTCTAGTATTGAGGATTATGATATGGCTTTTCATTATGGCCGTTTACAGTATGCATTAAAAGATAGTTTGGATCGGAATAGATCCTTAAGTCGTTTATCTCAACTTCAAATGCTATATCAGATTGAAAAAGAAGAACAAGAAAGAAAGTTGAATGAACAAAGAAAAGAGTTTATCTCCGGAATCATCATTCTGACATTAATTATTGGTCTTATATTGTTGGTATTTATTGTTTTCAGGTATCGCGTTAATGCCCATTTATCGAAGTTGAAAAATGAAAAACTTGAGAATGAGTTGTATGCTCAACAAAAAGATTTAGCTGCTAATGTGATGTCTTTAATGAAAAAGAATGAAATGTTAAGCGAGATTAACGAGAAGCTAATTAAAATTAGAAAAGAGCTTAAAAGCGAGGATGCTAAAAAGAAGATAGCAAATATTGCATTTGAAATTGAGAACAATACCCAAGATAAAAGTTGGGAAGAGTTCGAAATTAGGTTTAAACAAGTGCATACCGATTTTTATACCAAATTAATGGACTTATACCCAGGTCTCACTTCCAATGAAATCCGTTTATGTGCGTTCTTAAAATTAAACCTGACCACAAAAGAAATCTCCTCAATTACCGGACAGAGTCCCCGTTCTTTAGAAGTAGCTAGATATAGATTAAGAAAAAAGCTGAATATAAGCTCCTCCTCCACCAATCTAACAACACTTATTAATAATATCTAGGTACATTAAATTAATTCTCATATCATTTTATTATCCCTAATTGTGCAGCAGGGTATTTTTTGTTGTTCAGTAGATAATTTATATGATTTTACTAGAGTATTGTATTTCAAGGATATAAAATATTCTGTATAGCTTTTGTATAGGTGATAAAATGGTATTTGTAGTTTTTGTTCAGCTGGTATTTTAGTATAATTAGATTTTTTAAAACACTTTTGCCACAGTAATTCACATATGGAAGAATTCATGGAGAATAAAATTGACAAAAAGAATATTGAACCTGATTTACAATCTGAAGAGCATTACGATGAGGAAGAAAAAGAACTCATGGGAATGATTGAAAGGAAGAAATTTCAGAACAAAGTGTTCGAAAAGATTATTAATCAACTAAACATCAAACACTCTAAAAAATAGAACGATGAAAAATTTACTATTATTAACAGCCGTATTATTTAACATAGCTTTTGTATTTGCACAAGATACACAAGACAGAGGGAAAAATATAACTGATGGAAGCATTAGTACCTTAGCCGACCTTCAATGGTTAAGTGAAAACCCAGATGCTTGGGATGAAAATTGGGTGTTGGAAGCAGATATTGACGCTTCTGAAACAGCAACATGGAATGGTGGTTTGGGTCTTTCTCCTATTGGTGATAGCCCAACAGAGTTTGGAGTAAGACAACAAATTCCTTTTAGTGGTACATTTGATGGACAAGGCTATGTAATCAGCAATATCACTATCAATAGACCAAGCGAACCCTATGTTGGTTTTTTTGGACAAACTATAAATGGTACAGTTGAAAATTTAGGCTTAGAAAACATCACCGTAAATGGGTACAGATATGTTGGTGGCTTAATCGGATATTCCAGTGAAGGTAGTCAAATTGCGAATTGTTTTACCTCTGCAACTATAGAAGCTACAGAATATGGAGGTGGTTTAATAGGGTTAACTTTCCTTAACGTAGAAGTTTCGGATTCTTATTCCACGGGAACAGTATCAGTAAATAAATGGGGTGGAGGATTTGTTGGTGACAATTATAATTATTGCCATATTACTAATTGTTGGGCAGATGTTGATGTATCTGGATCTGATTACCTTGGAGGTTTCGCTTCTCAAAATCGGTGGTTTTCAACGATTAACTCCTGCTATTCTCTTGGTGATGTTGTCGCTACATACGATTATTCAGGTGGCTTTGTGGGTATTAATGAAGATGGAGTGATTAGGAATAGTTTCAGTGCAGGAAATATTACTGGATCTATTATAATAGGAGGTTTTGCTGGACAAAGCTGGATGAGCGAGAATACAGAAACAGGGATATATTCCTCCTACGCTACAGGACAAGTAGATGCTCAGGATGCAGCTGGTGGACTTATAGGCGTAAGTTATGCATTTGTAAATGATTGTTATTTTGATATAGAAACAACGGGTACTGAAATAGGAATTGGTAATCCGGATTCTGGAGCTGAGGCAATAGGTCTTAATACCAGTGATTTTGCAATTGAAAGCAATTTTAATAACTGGGATTTTTCTGATGTATGGACTATTATGCTTTTACACGAAATATCACCAGACGCTCGCCCTTACCATCAATATGCTTTTTCAACTACTGCACTATATTTGATAGCCTCTCCAGAAGAAGGTGGTCAACTAACAGGCGCTGGCAATCATATTTCTGGTAGTGATGTTCAAATTGAAGCCATTGCTAATGCAAACTACAATTTCCTGAACTGGACCGATGAAGATGGAAATCAGATTTCAAGTGATGCGATTACAAACATTACCATTGGAGAAGATGACATCTCACTAATTGCAAACTTCGAATATTCACCAGTGTATTACTCCCTTAGCTTAAGTGCTACTCCAGAAAACTCAGCTATACTTGTTGGTGATGGCAACTATTTAATTGGCGAAGAAGTTGAGATTTCTGCTGAGGCTGATGGATATTATAGTTTTGATAATTGGACCAATGAAAGTGGAGATATTATTTCTGAAGACCAATATACAACATTTGTGATGCCTGAAGCCAATACAAACTTAGTAGCTCATTTTCATTCAACTGTTGGTTTTGAAGAATTAGAGAATCTAGAGTTTAGCTTTTATCCAAACCCTGCAAATAACTTTTTAAATGTTGATATCAACAAACCAGCTATCATTAGCATACTAAATATAGAGTCTAAAGTTGTTTTAGAACAAGAAATTAGCACTAAAGAACAAATTGACATCAGTAATTTTAACCCAGGTGTATATATAATATCTGTAAAAACACAGCAAAATTTAAAAATGACTCAGCTCATTATAAAGTAAAAAACTGCAAATACCTAATATTGAATTGGTTTTAAATTGATTAGTAGAGAATAGTATTTACATGATTATTGGATGTGTGAAATGTAAATACTTGAAGAGGAGTTCATGTTTATGGGCTCCTCATTTTTTTTGTAAACCTATGAATCTTGTATCACCTCTCAGCCAATTCCTTAAACTTCAAATATTGCTTATCACAATAGCCTTTATTATATTGATGATCGCCAATGGTAGCGCCATCGCGAACGCTACGCCATGCATTGGCCACTTTCGCATAGGCTTCTTTTGAGGAGGTTCTAGAACCTGCTTGGTTGACCGCTCTAGCACCTAATTCCGTGAATTGGGCCTTATCTGTGTAGGCATATACTCGTTTGGCATATCTTGAGCAAGCACTGGCCAATTGCTCCACCATGCTTAACTGAGCCATGGCATTGGGTTCTTGTTTACTCAATCGGTCAGCTGTTCTCAAAAATGCTAAAGTATTCTGAGTGTTATTTCTACTCGAATTTTGTCCATTATCATCCTCCCAATATTTTTTATTGAAAGCCTCAGATGCCTTGCTGAGCATTTCTTTGAACTGCCTATTCAGATCGGCATTAGCTGGTTTTTGATTTGAGGATTCTGTTGGTATAACACTAACGCCAGATTGATTATTTTGACTACCAGAACTAGAGGAACTAGAAGAGGCTGATGAGCCAGTCGAGTTGGATGAGTTATTGGTATTCTCCTGAGCTGTGGAGCTGTTGCTCGAGCTTTGGTTTGCTGCTCCACCTATCTGAATATGATAAACCTCCATTTTACAAGGCACACTGCCATTTCTCCAGAAGTTATGCTGAGCATTCACCACAAAGTTAATATGAGTCACATTGGGAGAAATCCCCTCCATGATTTCTGTAACTGTAAACTCTGTTCTTTTGCCTTCGTATTTAGTGTCCCAAATACCGCCTTCCCTTCTGTAGATAATCTGTACTTTTTTCATCTCTCCTGAAACCTTTTTGAAAATGATTTTATCCTCAGAATTTAATTTTCCTACTTCAATGGCTTTATAAACACCATTCCCATTTCCATCGTTTTCAATAATTCCAATGAGCTTTGCATTTCTAGGAATTATAGTCTCCGCGCTCATGCTTCCACTTTGCTCATGATTGCTATATTCTTCTGTAGATGTGTTTTCTGTTGGAATGACATGATCTCCTTCTCCAACATCATCATGTACCTCATCTTCTTCCTCTATCACACCCTCACTTTCTGTATTAACGCTCGAGCTTCCTGTTGCCGATGCACCATCAAAAGGATTTGTAGTAGTTTCTTCTCCTGCCGATTGGTCAATACAGTAAATCTGAAACGCTTCCTTATATTTTGCTTCTGCAATTTGCACAAACTCTCTTTTTCTATCTTCCAACTCCCTCAAAATCAGTGCTCTATTGGCCTCATCATCACTTTCACTTATGTTCTGTTCTATTTGAGTCCAATCCTCTTTGGCTTCTAGTTTTATCTCATCGATATTACCTCTTAACTTTGCACATTTAATCTCGAAAACTTCCATCTCATCGCAAGCTTGTATAATGGCCTTTTGAAAATAGCTATAATCCCATGTATAATCTCTATCTGCCAAGGACATGGGTTTCAGCGGTCCAGAGGATGCCGCTTGTTTTAAATCATTTATATATCTGATTCTGGATTGAAAAGTGGTTATAGCATCCTGACATACAGCGATTTCACTCTGATAGCTTTTATACAGCTCTTTGTTTATACGGGCTTTGGAAAGCATGCGATTAAAATCAACTTGAAAAGTTTCAATTTCAATTCCCTCCAATTTGGCTTGCTCAATTTTTTTATAATTTTCAATAAAATCGTTCATATTTCCATTCAGGTCATAGCCAAATTTTAAAAGGTTTGCCGAACCTAAATTCTCAGCTCCATTTTTAAAAGTCTCGTAAATGGTTTTCAATTGTTCAGCGTAAGCAAGGGCTTGGTCTAATTTATTCAATTGCACTGCCGATTTCATTCCTTCTTCCACTTGGCCCTGTCCAGCCATTATTCGATCGCACCTAGCTTGGTAATCTTGCCAACGACTAATATTAAATTGAGATGGCAAATCCTCTCTTAATTGAAAATCATAGTTTGGATTATGGAGCTTAGCATCTCTATATTTTTTGCTAAAAGTCTCGTGAGTGATTTCATTTTTGATTTCTAAGTTCACTTCGTCCAGCTTCTTATAGGCCTTTTTTATATCTCTCGCATAGGCTAACTGGTGAACCTCCTCTATTTTCTTATTGATAGATTGTTCTGCATTTCTTACAACTTGTTCAGATTCTTGACCATAAATATTCAGTCCAAAAATCAATATCACGATTAGTATAAATAGGTTCTGACTTCTCATCTGGCTTCTTTTTTAGCAAAATACTAAGGAGCAATCATTATTAAGAGCTTAAAGATTTATGTGTTATGAGCGAGCAATTATTTGCATTTCTTCTATTATTATTTGAAATATTTAAAATCAAACAAGTAAATTCTTAGATACCAACTATTAGGTATTGAGGTGCTCGAAATATTGGTTTATTTTTGCCTTTGATAAATAATTGAAAGTTAATTTTCCGTTATTTAATAATTGCAATACATACGAACTTTGTATTTTTACAGTCCCTATTAAAAGCAAATGCATCAAAAAGTTTTACAATCACCTAAATAAAATATTATGAATAAAATTTTTACTGTATTATTAGCTTCTCTTTTTGCCATCACAACCATGGCTCAAACCAATGTTGAGGTTATAACCGGAGCCTCTTATGTTGACGATGTATATTATAGTTTTAATAATGGAACTGTAGTAACCACTCCTAGAAACAATTGGGATATTGCTTTTGCTCCTGATAATTTCAATGTGAGCATTTTGGCCAATAATGGCTATGGTGTTGAGGTATATACTTATCCTAATGGTGCAATAGCAGATTGGGCTAGTTTGGATACTACAGGTTTAAGCACCTGGGCTCCTATGTATAATTCAACTGAAGATCTATATGATGGTGCATTTCTAAGAAACATGGATTATGAAAATGCATTTGATCAAGGTTGGGGAGTATATAACATGGCCACACATATCATCGAAGGGGATAGCCTTTTCGTGATTAAAACGGTGGGTGGAGATTATAAGAAATTAGCTATTGTAGAAGCGAACCCTAATTCCACTGCAAATACTTGGAGTTTTAAGTTTGCTAATTTGGATGGTTCTGACGAACAAGTAGTAGATTTTGGAGCAGACCAATATAAAGACATGAATTATGTTCATTATTCTATGGACAATAATGAGTTTTTAAATAGAGAGCCTAATTCCACAGATTGGCAATTACTTTTCACTAAGTATTTTGATTATAGCATTCCCTATTATGTTTCTGGGGTTCAAATTAACTCGGAGTATGTAACTGTTCAGCAGATTGACGAAGTAAATCAGGTAGATTTTGAGGATTATGTGGAAACAGATTTTAATAGTAATTTAAGCGAAATTGGTAGCGATTGGAAAGAGTTTGATATGGCTTCGTTTACATATACTGTAGAAGAACAAAGAGTTTATTTCACAAAGGTGATGAACGAAACAGCTACTGATTCTACCTATTGGAAATTATACTTTACGGCCTTTGGAGGTTCTTCTGATGGTGTATATTCTTTCACACAAAAAAACATTACTGATGGAACTTTTTTGAATGAATTAGAAGGAGTAGCCTTATTCCAATTATATCCTAACCCTGCAAATACAATACTTCACCTGGTTACTGACCTGCAGACTACAATGGATGTGGCTATTTATGATATCTCTGGTAAGTTGGTTTATAATCAAGAAATTAAGCATGGTTTCAATCAAGAAGAAATTAATATTAGTGAATTAAAATCTGGAGTTTATAACCTTAGCATCAGTACTGATAAAGGAATGACCAGCCAGAAATTTATTAAGCAATAAAAAGATTATTATTTTGAGGCTGTTTAAAAAGGATTTTAAACAGCCTCATTTATATATATGAAGCACAAACTAATAACCATAGTCTTAGCATTTGTTATCGGATTTACATTCGCGCAACAAAAGGAATCAAAACTAATAACCAACGATGGTGAAACAGGCGAAGCTCTTCCATTTTGTCATGTTTGTATCCGCGATCTCGAAACCAATAATGCAGATTATTTCGTGACTGATGGAGATGGTTTAGCCAAATTCACTTTCTCTGGAAAGGCCATTATTAGTGTTTCATTTATGGGTTATAAAACCATAATCGATACTATAGTTGCCTATCGAAATGAGATTTCCTATACCCTCGAAACCCAATCCTTTAACTTTGATGAGGTAGTGGTTACTGGACAAAACTCACCTATTTCCGTTGATAAATCCATCTATAATATAAAGCTCATTGGTAAGCAGGAGATAGAACAAACAGCTTCTACTAATCTGACTGAATTACTCAGTAAACAAGCCAATATTCAGATTAATAATGATCCATCCACTGGTTCATCTTTGAAACTCCAAGGAATTTCGGGCGAAAACATTAAAATATTGGTTGATGGAGTGCCGGTAATTGGTAGATTGAACGGAAGCGTTGATTTGAGTCAGATTAATCTTTCAGAAGTAGATCATGTGGAAATTGTTAATGGACCTATGTCCGTAATTTATGGGAGCAATGCTTTGGGTGGTGTCATTAATATCATTACCAAAGAGAATAAATATGCCAGTTTAAAAGCAGGAGCAGATCTGTATTACGAATCAGTAGGTATTTATAATGCAAATGGAAACATATATTGGAAGAAAGATAAAAATGCCGCAGGTGCTACTTTTGGCAGAAATTTCTTTCAGGGATTTTCTGTAGACCCCAATACTCGATATATGGAGTGGAAGCCAAAAGAACAATATAATGCCTCAACTCATTATTCCTATTCTACCGAAGACCTGATTTTAAAGGGTAAATTAGATGGGTTTAAAGAAAAACTTTTGGATAGAAATAATCCATCAGCCCCTTATTACATTAATGGAACTGATACTTGGTACTATACCAATAGGTTGACAGGCAGCTTGCAAGGCGATTATCAATTATCGGAATTAAATAGTTTCAAAACTTTATTTTCTTATTCCTATTATGATAGAGCAAAAGAGAAATATTTTAAAGATTTAAGAACATTAGAAACAGTATTAAGCCCTAATTCCGAAGACCAAGATACTTCTATTTTTAACGCCATCACTGCACGAGGCACCTATAACAGAAGAACAATCAGTGATGTTTTGGAATATCAAATGGGATTCGATATCAATTGGGAAGATGCAAAAGGAAAACGGATATTTAATGAATATGAGAAAATGGCCGATTATGCTGCCTTCTTAATATTGAAGTGGAAAGCCACAGCTAAATTGATGATACAACCAGCATTAAGAATAGCACATAATACAAAATATGATGCACCTTTGGTTCCTTCTATAAATTTCAAGTATTCTTGGGATAAAAATAGTCTGAGGTTATCTTATGCCAGAGGTTTTAGGGCCCCTTCATTAAAGGAATTGTACCTGTTTTTCTATGATAGTAATCATCAAATAGAAGGAAACCCTGATTTAAAAGCCGAGAATTCTCACAATTTTAATCTAGCTTATAATGGTCATGTATTACTAAAGGAGGAGCCTTTTGAATATAAACTCACTTTGTATTACAACCAGATATTCAATAAAATAGCTCTTATTCAGGTTGATGAGGCAAATGATTTGCATTATCGAAACGAAAACATTGATAAGTTTGAATCCGTTGGAGGAACTTTTGGTATTAGCTTTACCCCAGTTAAATATATTCATTTTGATGCGGCATATGCAGCAACTGGGAGAAGAGATAATTCATCAGGATTAAGCGATTTTTATTTTAGCTCTGATGCTACTGCCAATCTCGATTTTAACTTCCTCCAAAATACTGCAAATATTGCTTTTAATTATAAATATGTTGGTAAATATCCTGTGTATACTAATTATGGAACGAATGGAGAAATCAACGTATCCTATATGGATGATTACCATAATTTAGACATCAATATTTCCAAAAAGTTCTATAGAAACACCTTAAGAATATCTACCGGAGTTAAGAATATCTTTGATAATATTCAATTGAATAGCGCAGCAGGGAGTGGCGGAGGTCATGGTTCTTCTGGTGGAGGAACTTCTGCATTAGTAGGTTGGGGAAGAACTGTTTTTGTAAGTTTAAAGTATAACTTTACCAAATACGACAAATGATAATACCACATAGATATATTAGTTTCTTAGCCTTCTTTGGGATACTTGTTTTTTTATCCTCCTGTTTTAAGGAAGATGAAAAAGTAGCAGCTCCAGAGCCTAGTGATTTGGAAACCATGGTAACCAACGTTGGTGAAACCTATTCTTACCAAGCATTTGTTGATTTAAATACATTTGAAGAAGTAGCCAGTAATAATATCAAGGTTTGGGATTTAGCCTTTGAGTGCAAAGAAGACTCCATGCATGTCATCCTCAATTCCGCTTTAATGATGCTTGCTGGCAATACCTATGACACAAATTTTGATACCGTAGAATCTGCCGAAGGATTAGAAATGAATTATGATGTTTCAAGCGGGAATTTAGACAGTACTGCCATCGGGTTTTGGTATAAAACAGATGGGGAAAACCTAGTTTCCAAAAAGCAGGTATATGTATTGGATAGAGGAGTAGATGGAGATTTTAACGCTCTAGGATTTAAGAAATTCAGCCTCGATATAGAGGAGGGTAATTATATCATTCGTTATGCTAATTTAGATGGTTCTGACGAGAAGACAGAGAGGATTGAGAAGAACGAGAATCTGAATTATGTTCATCTTTCTTTCGAAAATGGAATACTTCCAATAGAGCCTCCAAAAGAAGATTGGACCTTGAAATTCTCACGATATTCCACTCTACTATTCACAAACGAAGGAGACCCATACCCCTATAATGTACTTGGAGTTTTAAGCAATCCTAATGGTGTGCATACCTGCATGACTGCAGATGACTTCTTCGATATCACTTTAAGCGACACCGCTAAGTATGAATTCAGAAGCAAGGCTGACATCATTGGTTACTCTTGGAAGTTTTATAATTTTGATGATGGGTTATATACGATTGTACCAGATAAAAATTTTATCATCAAGGATAAAGATGGATTTTATTATAAGCTTAGGTTTATCAGTTTCTATGATAACCTAGGAAATAAAGGTGCTATGACCTACGAAGTAAAGCGATTGTAAATTTATTTAATCTCTGATTTTTTCCACCCCTTGGGCTTGGGAAAAAAAATCAATAATAATATGTTTTACATATTCACCTCTACAAACCACCCGACTGCTTCCCACTCATCTCCAAAATCTCAATTCTCCAAAGTTTTACCCTCTGAGAGCCGAAAAAAGGAATCATTTTGCGAGATAGTATGCAATAAGGCTATTAAATTTAAATCCAGCTGTTCTCCCACTTTCCCCATCCCCAAGGGGTGGTGGGAGAAATAAAGAGAAATCTCAAGATTTACTCAAATGCTATTTTTTCCACCCCTCGGGGTCGGGGAAAGAAAAAATCATAGAGCACAAATCTAATTATACCATTATATCTTTTTTCGGTTTGCCCCGACCCCAAGGGCATTAGCGTTAACTTAAGCTGTCTATTTTTTTAAGTTACAGATATACATA